>NZ_JAZHFR010000054.1:0-24865 GCF_036541385.1 Comamonas sp. GCA5
CTGGTGACCATAGCAAGTTGGCCCCACTCCTTCCCATCCCGAACAGGACAGTGAAACGACTTTGCGCCGATGATAGTGCGGATTCCCGTGTGAAAGTAGGTCATCGCCAGGCTCTTACAGCGACAAACCCCCTGACCTCCAACGAGGCAGGGGGTTTTGTTTTTGGGGGACTTGATTATCAACGTGATAGCTGCCTGCGCCGTCAAAACGGTGCTTGGGATATCAAAGTATTTGGATAATGGCTGCGCTCATACGCAAGCAGCTCTGGTTTTTGATGCCGCCATCCGCGGCCAAGGTGGTGTAAATGCAGTTGCAGGACATTCTTTATTCGCAAGGTTTCGGTATTCGCCGTGTGTGCTCGGGCCTGATTCAGCAGGGTTGGGTGGAGGTCTATACCCCCGAGGCGGAGCAACCTGTGCAGATCAAGGATTCGACGGCGGACTACGAGCCTGAAGGGCTGCGTTTCCGGGTTCAGGGTGTCGACTGGGAATACCACGAGAAAGGCTATGTCTTGCTGTACAAGCCCGAGGGCACGGAGTGTTCGCAAAAACCGTCGGCCCACCCCAGCATCTATACCTTGCTGCCCGCACCGTTGCGCCAGCGCCCGAACAAGGGCGCGGTGCAGGGGCTGCAGGCCGTGGGGCGCCTGGACCAGGATACGACGGGCTTGTTGCTGCTCAGCGATGACGGGCAGTTCATTCACCGCATGAGCTCGCCCAAGAAGCATGTGCCCAAGGTTTACCGCGTGACCACCAAGCACCCGATCACGCAGGCGATGGTGGACAAGTTGCTGGCGGGCGTGGTGCTCGATGACGACCCCAAGCCGGTGAAGGCCGCCGCGTGCGTGCAAGTGTCGGAACTGGTGCTGGATTTGACCCTGACTGAAGGCAAATACCACCAGGTCAAACGCATGCTGGCCGCCGTGGGCAACCGGGTGGAGGGCCTGCACCGCTGGAAGATTGGCGGACTGGAGCTGCCCGCTGGCATGCAGCCTGGCGAGTGGCGGTGGCTGCACGCCGCCGATCTGGCCTTGCTGCGTTAATCGGGGCGACGGCATTGCCCTGCGCCATGTCCGGGTGGGGCAGCCCAGATTCGATGCGCATTCCTGCAAGTGGGCAGCACGAACTGGCCGCGGCAGTAGCGGTCAACCCGCATGGCAGCCTGCAAACCGTAGAAACCTGAAAGTCGTTTTCCCAAGCCCCGGGCTAGATGGCTCAGGCGTGAAGTGGCAGGGATTTGTGCAGTTCGAACATCAGGCCATGGCGCAAGGCCCCCTGGGCCACCCGCATGTGCTGCAGCTGCAGCGCATCGAAGACGGCGCACATGATGCTGACGCCCCCGCCAATCACCGGGCGCAGTTCCTCGCGCACGCCGGGCAGGGGCAGGTGCTGGATGTGCCCGGCCTGTATCAACTGCGCGCGCAGCTGGTGCAGCGCGGTGCGGCTGATTTCGCCAGCGGGGTGGCCCATCTGGTGCAGGGCCTTGCCAATCGCCCCTGCGGTGCCGGAAGAACCGAACACCTGCTGCCAGGGCAGCGCCTGCAACGGCGCCACATGGGGCTGCAGGGTCGCCTGGGCCGCCGCCTGGGCGGCTTCAAAGCAGGAGGCGGCCAGAGTGCCCTGGTCGAAAAAGCGCTGGGCCCAGGCCACGCTGCCGATGGGGCAGGAGATGGCCGCCTGCAGCGTGTGGTGGCGACCGATGCAGATCTCGGTGGAGCGCCCGCCAATGTCGATCACTAGGCGTGGCGCCGCACTGTCGGGCAGCAAGCTGCTGACACCCTGGTAAATGAGTGTGGCCTCACGCTCGCCAGAGATCAGTTCCACCGCACAGCCCAGGATCGTGCAGGCTTGTAACAGGAAGATGTCGCGATTGTGGGCTTCGCGCAGGGTCTGGGTGGCCACGGCGCGGCGGTGTTCGGGCGCCACCTGGGCCATCAGGCCGGCATAGCGGCGCAGGCAATCCAGGCCGCGTTCCAGGGCCTGCGGTTGCAGGTTGCCGCTGGGGTCCAGGGCGCCCCCCAGGCGGATGGTTTCCTTGCGCTGGTGTTCGATCTGCAGCCTGCCGTTGACGATGCGGCCCATCAGCAGCAGTATGCTGTTCGAGCCGATGTCAATGGTGGCGAGCAGGGGAGCTTTCATGGGGCAGGGAGAAACGCGCAGCCCGCCAGATTACCATCAGCACAGTGCCTTCCGGAGAACCGCCTGTGTTTGGTGTGCATCAAACAGTCATGTGACTGTCACGGTTTCGTCACACATCTTGCGGATACTGAATTGGCGTAGCCAAAGAGTTTCCATGCCATCCAGAACAGAATCGACCATTGCCCCGCTTCCTGCATTCATGACACTGCCTGCCGAGGTTCCCAAGGCAGCCGAAGCCGGCGTGGTTGACGATGTGGCCCCTGCGGGCGAAGCCGCTGCGACGGCGGGTTTGGCCCTGCTGCCACGCGACCACTGCATTCTGGCGTTCAACGAACGGGTCATGGACTGGGCGCGGCGCGAGGATGTGCCGCTGCTGGAGCGCCTGCGCTATCTGTGCATCGTCTCGTCCAATCTGGATGAGTTTTTCGAGGTGCGGGCGGCCCCGCAGATCGTCGCCGTCAAGACCATGGCGCAAGGCGTGTACAACGCCGCCGATGGCCTGGAGCTGTTGCGCAAGGCCCAGGATTTGGTGGCCCGCCAGTACGCGCTGTACAACCAATCCCTGCTGCCGGCCTTCCATGCGGCTGGGATCCGCATCGTGCACCACCACGAGCGCACGGCCGCGCAGCGCAAGTGGGTGCACCGGCACTTCCTGCAGGCGGTCAAGCCCTTGCTGGTGCCCGTGGCGCTGGACCCGGCCCACCCGTTTCCGCAGGTGGCCAACAAATCCCTGAACATGGTGGTGCGCCTCAAGGGCGGCGATGCCTTTGGCCGCGCCAACGAGGTGGCCATCGTGAAACTGCCGCGCGCCTTGCCGCGGTTGATGGCCTTGCCCGCCAGCATTTCGGGCAAGCAGCGCTTGTTTGTCAGCCTGTCCAGCATGGTGCGTGCCCACCTGGCCGAGCTGTTCGATGGCCGCGAGGTGGTCGAGGCGGTGCAGTTCCGCGTGACGCGCAACACCGAGTTGCTGGTGGAAGAGGACGAGGTGGACGACCTGCGCACGGCGCTGCGCCAGGAGCTGGCCTACCGCCAGTTCGGCCAGGCGGTGCGGCTGGAAGTCAGCGATCGCTGTTCGGATTTTCTGGCCGGCACGCTGCTGCAGGAGTTCGACCTGCCGCCACAGGCGCTGTTCCGTGTGCCGGGGCCGGTGAACCTGGTGCGCCTGTCGGAGCTGATCGACCTGGTCAACGCGCCCGGCATGCTGTTCCAGCCCTGGCAGGCCAGCTGGCCGTGCCAGCTCAAGCCCACAACCAAGGTCATGGCGCAGATGCGCAAGCAGGATGTGCTGATCCACCAGCCGTTCGAGCAGTTCGATGCCGTGCTGGAGCTGTTGCGCGAAGCCGTGCACGACCCCGATGTGGTGGCGATCAAGCAGACGATTTACCGCACCGGGGCCAAATCCGAGCTGATGGACCTGCTGGACAAGGCGGTGCGCCTGGGCAAGGAAGTGATGGCGGTGGTGGAGCTGAAGGCGCGCTTTGACGAAGAGGCCAACATCAACTGGGCCGATGCGCTGGAAGCGGTGGGCGCCCAGGTGGTGTATGGCGTGGTGGGCCTCAAGACCCACGCCAAGATGCTGTTGATCACGCGCCGCGAGGGCCGGGGCCTGCGCCGCTACGGCCACCTGTCCACCGGCAACTACAACCCCAAGACGGCGCGCCTGTACACCGACCTGAGCTATCTGACCTGCGACCCGGTGCTGACGGCCGACATGGACGCGGTCTTCCGCCACCTGGCCAGCCCCAACACCCGCCCGCAGCTGAACAAGCTGGTGATGGCGCCCTTCATGCTGCAGCAGACCATGCTGGCGCACCTGGATTCGTGCAAGAAGGCGGCCCTCAAGGGCGAATATGCGCGGGTGGTGATCAAGAGCAATGCCATGACCGACGAGGTCCTGATCCAGGCGCTGGTGGAGGCCGGGCAGGCCGGCGTGCAGATCGATCTGATCGTGCGCGGCGCCTGCATGCTGCCGCCGCAGGTGCCGGGGGCGACGGACAACATCCGCGTGCGCTCCATCATCGGCCGCTTCCTGGAGCACTCGCGTGTGTTCTATTTCGCCTGGGGCACGCAGCACGAGCACCTGCTGCTGTCGAGCGCCGACTGGATGCGCCGCAACATGACGCGCCGGGTGGAACTGGCCTGGCCGGTGACAGAGCCCCGTCTGCGCCAGCGCGTGATCGACGAGTGCCTGGTGGCCTATCTGCACGACGACCGCGACGCGTGGATCCAGCAGCCCGATGGCAGCTACCTGCCGGCAGCGCACCCGCAGACCGGCCATGGTGCACAGACCGCCTTGATGCAGCTGTACGGCGCCTGACGCTGGCATGGTCAGGCCTCTGGCTGCACGGTGGCCTGCAACAAAAAACGGATGCCCAGGCATCCGTTTTTTGGTGTGGCTTGCAAAACCATAGCTGTTGGCGCTTGCTGTGCAATGTTTTCTTGTTGAAAAGCATTGCAAAGCCTTGTTTGGCAAGCGCTGCCAGCTCCTGTTTCAGTCCAGTTGCAGCAGCAACTGCCAGTCGCTCTTGCTGATGGCTTCGGCCTCTTCGCGCAGCAGCTGGGCGCTGAGCGGGAAGCGTTGGGCCCAGCCCGCAGGCGTCTGCAGCCGCAATTGCTGGCCATCGCGCTGCAGTTCCACACCGTGCAGGTCGGGTGCGCGGCGCGAGTTGCACAGCACCGTGGCCAGGCGCAGGCACAGCAGTTGCAGCGCGTGGTCCGGGCGGTGCATGAAGGCTTCCATCTTCTTGATCTTGCCGCGGTGGCCCAGCACCAGCTGGCCCAGGTGCTCCAGCTCGGCTGGGGTGAAGCCCGGGGCGTTGCTGTGCTCCAGGATGTAGGCGCTGTGGCGGTGGTAGTTGCTGCGCGAGATGCGGCAGCCCACCTCGTGCAGCAGGCCGGCCCAGGCCAGGCTGGCCGGGGCATGGGCCTCGCCGGGGTGCAGCTGCAGCCACAGCTGTTGCGCCGTTTCGGCCACGTGGCGCGCGTGCACGCTGTTGACGCCAAAGCGTTGCATCAGCCCCAGCACGCTGGCGGTGTGGATGTCGCCGATCTGCTCATCGTCCACCAGGCCATACAGCACCCCCAGGCGCAGCGCGCCCTGGGCCACCTGCATGCTTTCCAGGCCCAGCAGGTCGAACACGGCGCGCAGCACCGCCAGGCCGCCGGCCACCACGGGGCGGCGGTCTTCCTTCAGGCCTTCCAGCTTGACGCGGTCCAGGTGCTGGGCGCGCAGCAGTTGCTGCTGCAGCCAGTCCAGCCCGGCGCGGGTGATGACGCCCTGGCCCTGGCCATTCGCGGCCAGGGTTTCGCCCACCGCGTTGGCCGTGCCGGCGGAGGCGTAGGCCACGTCCCAGCTGCCGGGGCGGAAGGTGTCCAGGGCCTCGTCCAGCACGGCACGGGCAGCGATTTCGGCCGTCTGGAAGGCTTCGGCCGTGATCGCGCCGGAGGGGAAGTAGCGCGAGGTCCAGGCCACGCTGCCGATGCGGTAGGAGGCCACGGACTGGGCCACGCTGCCTTGACCGAGCACGAATTCGGTGGAGCGCCCGCCGATGTCGATCACCAGGCGGCGTTCGTCCGTGGCCGGCAGCTGGCTGACCACGCCGCGGTAGATCAGCGCGGCTTCTTCCTCACCGGTGATGATTTCGATCGGAAAGCCCAGCAGCTCGCTGCCCTTGTCGATGAATTCATCGCGGTTGCGGGCCTCGCGCAGGGTCTGCGTGGCCACGGCGCGCACGCGCTGCGGGTCGAACCCCCGCAGGCGTTCGCCAAAGCGCGCCAGGCAGGCCCAGCCGCGCTCCATGGACTCTTGCGTCAGGTTGCGATTGCTGTCCAGGCCATTGCCCTGGCGCACGGTTTCCTTCAGGTACTCCAGGCGGTGGATCTGGAGGTGTTCGTAGCTGCCGATTTCCAGGCGGAAACTGTTGGAGCCAAGATCTACGGCGGCAAGTGCAATCGCGTTGTTCATAAGGGAGATGTCAGCTGGCGGCGCAAAGGGTGCAGCTTAGCAGTCATGAAGGGTGGGACGAAGGGGGGAGACATGTCCAAGCATGCAGCAGGGCTGGCATGCTAGGGCGCGGATGTGACGCGACTGTGACGGGTTTTTTAAACCCTGCGTTGTGGTTTTTGAGCCGGCGGACATAAATTTATGCATGTCACAGACATGTCACAAAGGATTCTTACATTCACGTCATCGAGTTTTCTTCAACCTTGTTCTGCAACCTAGAGAGGTGCTTACATGAAAATGTCCATGATGCGTGTTTTGGTGACCGGTGCCCTGGTATCGGGCGGTTTGCTCAACGTGGCTGCTGCACAAGAATCCACCGGTGCCGGCGCCAGCTTCCCCGCACCCCTGTACTCCAAGTGGGCGGCCGACTACAACAAGGCCACCGGTGTGAAGATCAACTACCAGTCCGTGGGCTCCAGCGCCGGCCTGAAGCAGATCGAAGCCAAGACCGTGGACTTCGGCGCTTCGGACGAACCCCTGAAGGATGCAGATCTGCAGGCCAAGGGCCTGGTGCAGTTCCCCACCGTGATCGGTGGCATCGTGCCCGTGGTCAACATCAAGGGCCTGAAGCCCGGCCAGCTGAAGCTGAGCGGCCAGATCCTGGGTGACATCTACCTGGGCAAGATTAGCAACTGGAACGACCCCGCCATCGTGGCCCTGAACCCTGGCGTGCCCCTGCCCGATGCCAAGATCTCCCCCGTGCGCCGCGCCGATGGCTCTGGCACCACCTTCGGTTTCACCAACTACCTGAGTAAGGTGAATGCCGAGTGGAAGGACAAAGTGGGCGAGGGCAAGGCTGTGAACTGGCCCACAGGTGCCGGTGGCAAGGGCAACGAAGGCGTGGCCGCGTTCGTGGGTCGCCTGGCCAACTCCATTGGCTACGTGGAATACGCGTACGTCAAGCAAAACAACCTGGTGTTCGCCCAGCTGCAAAACAGCGAAGGCAACTTCGTGGCCCCCAACGAAGCGTCCTTCAAGGCCGCTGCTGCGGGCGCGGACTGGAGCAAGAGCTTCTACCAGATCCTGACCAACCAGCCTGGCAAGGACGCATGGCCCATCACCAGCGCCACCTTCATCCTGATGCACAAGAGCCAGGACAAGCCCGCCCAGGCTGCCACCGCCCTGAAGTTCTTCGACTGGGCCTACAAGAGCGGCGACGCCACCGCCAGCGGTCTGGACTATGTGCCCATGCCCGACTCGGTGAAGACGCAAGTGTTCAAGGCCTGGGGTGAGATCAAGGATGCTTCCGGCAAGCCTGTGGCTTGGAAGTAAACGGCTGACTTGAACAGTCGCTTCCTGCCGGACGCAGTCCTTGCGTCTGGCAGGTCTTGTTTTTTGTAAAGAGGTGACCCCCGTGTCCTCCATCATGTCTTCCGCAGCTGCCGAGTCGGCGGACCGCCCCCGGTCGATCGCCCAGCCGTCGCCAGCTCCACGCAAGAACGCATGGCTGCCCTCCAGCTTTGCAGACCGTTTGTTCGCCTGGTTGGCCAAGGGTGCGGCCCTGCTCACGCTGGGCCTGTTGCTGGCCATCATGGGGTCGCTGCTGGTGGGCGCCTGGCCGGCCATCAGCGAATACGGCCTGGGCTTTTTCACCCGCACCGAATGGGACCCCGTGCAGGACCAGTACGGTGGTCTGGTCATGATTTATGGCACCTTGATGACTTCGCTGATTGCGCTGATCATCGCTGTGCCCGTGAGCTTCGGGATTGCCCTGTTCCTGACCGAACTGGCCCCCAACTGGCTCAAGCGCCCTCTGGGCACGGCCATCGAGCTGCTGGCCGCCGTGCCTTCCATCGTCTACGGCATGTGGGGTTTGATGGTGTTCGGCCCGGTGCTGGCCACCTATGTGCAACAGCCGCTGCAGGCACTGTTTGACGGCGTGCCCTACCTGGGCGCGCTGGTGTCCGGCCCGCCCGTGGGCATTGGCATCCTGTCGGCCGGCATCATCCTGGCCATCATGATCATCCCCTTCATCGCTTCGGTGATGCGCGATGTGTTCGAGGTGACCCCCGCGCTGCTCAAGGAGTCGGCCTACGGTCTGGGCTCCACCACCTGGGAGGTGGTCTGGAAGGTGGTGCTGCCCTATACCAAGGCCGGTGTGCTGGGCGGCGTCATGCTGGGTCTGGGCCGTGCGCTGGGTGAGACCATGGCCGTGACCTTCGTGATCGGCAACATGAACCAGCTCAATTCGGTGTCCATGTTCGAGGCGGCCAACAGCATCACCTCGGCCCTGGCCAACGAGTTCGCCGAAGCCGGTGAGGGCCTGCACCAGGCTTCGCTGATCTACCTGGGCCTGGCCCTGTTCTTCATCACCTTCATCGTGCTGGCGCTGTCGAAGATGCTGCTCAACCGCCTGCAAAAGAATGAAGGGGCACGCACATGAGTTCCTCCAGCCAAAAATTGATCGCCGCGGAGCAAAAGACCGCCGAGCGCCAGGCCCGCTATGCGGTGCGCAAGCGCGTGAACCAGATCGCCCTGGGGCTGTCCCTGGGCGCCATGGCCTTTGGCGTGTTCTGGCTGATCTGGATCCTGTGGGAAACCATCCGCCTGGGTCTGGGCGGGCTGAGCCTGACGCTGTTCTCCGAGATGACGCCGCCGCCCAACGAGGCCGGGGGCCTGGCCAACGCCATCTTCGGTTCCTTCGTCATGGTGGCGCTGGCCACGGGCGTGGGCACCCCCATCGGGGTGATGGCCGGGGTCTACCTGGCCGAATACGACAAGCGCAGCTGGCTGGCCAGCACCACGCGCTTTGTGAACGACATCCTGCTGTCGGCGCCCTCCATCGTGATCGGCCTGTTCGTGTATGCCGTGGTGGTGGCCAAGTTCCGCAGCTTCTCGGCCTATGCCGGCATCGTGGCGCTGGCGCTGATCGTGATTCCGGTGGTGATCCGTACCACCGAGAACATGCTCACCCTGGTGCCGTCGGCGCTGCGTGAAGCGGCCTATGCCCTGGGCACGCCCAAGTGGAAGGTGATCAGCGCCATCACGCTGCGCGCCGCGCGGGCCGGGGTCATCACCGGCGTGTTGCTGGCGGTGGCGCGCATTGCGGGCGAGACCGCGCCGCTGCTGTTCACGGCGCTGAACAACCAGTTCTGGAACGGCGATCTGTCCAAGCCCATGGCCAGCCTGCCCGTGACCATCTTCAAGTTTGCCATGAGCCCCTATGAAAACTGGCAGCAGTTGGCATGGGCCGGCGTTTTCCTGATCACCTTGGCCGTGTTGGGCCTGAATATCCTGGCCCGCGTGCTCACGCGCCAGAAATAAAACCGTAAGGATTTCACGATGTCTACAACCCCTCTGATGGCCCCGGCCATTGCGCCGATCGCGGGTCGCGCCAAGCTGTCGGTGCGTGACCTGAACTTCTACTACGGCAAGTTCCACGCACTCAAGAACATCAACCTGGAAATTCCGGAAAAGAAGGTCACGGCCTTCATCGGCCCTTCGGGCTGCGGCAAGTCCACGCTGCTGCGCACGTTCAACCGCATGTATGAGCTGTACCCCGAGCAGCGTGCCGAAGGCCAGATCTTGCTGGACGGCGAGAACCTGCTGACCAGCAAGCAGGACGTAGCGCTGATCCGCGCCAAGGTCGGCATGGTGTTCCAGAAGCCCACGCCATTTCCCATGTCCATCTATGACAACATCGCGTTCGGCGTGAAGCTGTTCGAAAGCCTGGATGCGGCCGACATGGACGAGCGCGTGGAGTGGGCCTTGCGCAAGGCGGCACTGTGGACCGAGGTCAAGGACAAGCTGCACCAAAGCGGCGCCAGCCTGTCCGGCGGCCAGCAGCAGCGCCTGTGCATTGCGCGCGGCATCGCCATCAAGCCCGAGGTGCTCTTGCTGGACGAGCCCTGCTCGGCGCTGGACCCGATTTCCACCGCCAAGGTGGAAGAGCTGATCGCCGAACTCAAGGACGACTACACCGTGGTCATCGTCACGCACAACATGCAACAGGCTGCGCGTTGCAGCGACTACACCGCCTACATGTACCTGGGCGATCTGGTGGAGTTCGGCGAGACCGAACAAATGTTCTTCAAGCCCCAGCGCCGCGAAACCGAAGACTACATCACTGGCCGATTCGGCTGACCCCAGAGGAGACAGAGACATGCCAGACAAGCACTTGTCGACCCAGTTCGACAGCGAACTCAATCGTATTTCCACTCGGGTGATGGAGCTGGGCGGGATCGTGGAGCGCCAGATCAGCCAGGCCATCTTTGCCCTGACCCAGTTCAACCTGGAGGCCGTGGAACAGGTCGCCGCGCTGGAAGAGCGCGTGAATGCCATGGAGGTGGAGATCGACTACGAGCTGTCCTCCATCATCGGCCGCCGCCAGCCCACGGCGCGCGACCTGCGCATGCTGATGGCCTTTTCCAAGGTCACTGCCAACCTGGAGCGCATGGGCGACGAGGCGCACAAGATGGCGCGCATGGTCAAGTCCATCATCGAGAGCGGCGCGGCCCGCACCCTGCCCACCAGCGAGCTGCGCGTGGCCGCCGAGATGGCCTCGGGCCTGCTGCGCAAGGCCCTGGATGCACTGGCGCGGCTGGACACCAAGGCGGCCCTGGCCATCCTGAAGGAAGATGACCTGATCGACAACGAGTTTGATGGCTTCGTGCGCAAACTGGTCACCTACATGATGGAAGACCCGCGCACCATCTCGCCCAGCCTGGACCTGCTGTTCCTGGCCAAGGCGATCGAACGCATTGGCGACCATTCCAAGAATGTGGCCGAACTCATCATCTATCTGGTGGAAGGCAAGGACATTCGCCACCAGTCCATGGCGGTGATCGAGTCCACCGTGCGTTAAACAAGCTCAGGTAAACAAGCATGAAGAAACTGCCGCAAGTACTGATCGTCGAAGACGAGCCAGCCATTGCCGAGCTGATTGCCGTGAATCTGCGCCACAACGGCTTTGCACCGTTGTGGGCCGAAGACGGCGTGAGTGCCCAGCGCGAACTGGATGCGGCCCTGCCCGATGTCATCTTGCTGGACTGGATGCTGCCCGGTGGCTCCAGCGGCCTGAACCTGGCGCGCAAGTGGCGGGCCGACCCCCGCAGCAAGCATGTGCCCATCCTGATGCTGACGGCCCGCGGGGACGAGCCCGACAAGATCGCCGGGCTGGATGCCGGTGCGGACGACTACATCACCAAGCCGTTTTCCACGCAGGAGCTGTTGGCGCGCATCCGCGCCGTGCTGCGCCGTCGCACGCCCGAGCAGGCGGGCGAACGCGTGCAGGTGGGCGAGCTGGTGCTGGACGGGGAAACCCACCGCGTGAGCTTCCGGGAACAGCCGCTGAAGCTGGGCCCCACGGAGTTCAAGCTGCTCAACCACCTGATGCACAACCCCGAGCGCGTGCACAGCCGCGCCCAGTTGCTGGACAAGGTGTGGGGCGACCATGTGTTCATCGAGGAGCGCACGGTCGATGTGCACATCAAGCGCCTGCGCGAGGCCCTGGGGGACGCCGGTGGCTTGGTGGAAACCGTGCGCGGCGCGGGCTATCGTTTGTCGGCGCGCCAGTCGGCCTAAGGACCTGTGATGTTGGCATGGCGTTGGATGGAAGTGCTGGTGCTGCAGGCCGTGCTGGCAGGCACGGCGGGCTGGCTGTGGGGGCCCTGGGCCGCCCTGGCGGGCGCTTTGCTGGCCACCTGGCTGTGGATGCTATGGGACCACTGGCAGATTGATCGGCTGCGCCAGTGGCTGATGGCCGGAGAGCTGGCGGCGTTCCCGGCGCTCAAGGGCGTCTGGAGCATGGTGGCCACCTACGTCCGCCGCGCCGTGCGCACGCGCGAGCAGGCCGCCGCCGCCGCCGAGCAGCGCGTGCAGGACATTCTGGCGGCCCTGCAGGCCAGCCCCAATGGGCTGGTGCTGATGGACGCCGAAGGCCACATCGAGTGGTGCAACCGCATGGCCGAGCGCCATTTCGGCTTTGATGCCCAGCGCGACATCCAGCAGTCGATTGGAAACCTGGTGCGCGACCCGGCCTTCAGCAGCTACTGGGCGCACCAGGACTTTACCTACCCCGTGCTGATGGCAGGGCGCGACAGCTCGCCCTCGCGGCCCGTCATGCTGTCGGTGCACATCTACCCGTACGGGGTGGGGCGGCACCTGCTGCTGGCGCGCGACATCACGGCGCTGGAGCAGGCCGAGGCCATGCGCCGCGACTTCGTGGCCAACGTCTCGCACGAAATCCGCACGCCCTTGACGGTGCTGGTGGGTTTTGTGGAAACCCTGCAGACGCTGGACCTGTCGCCCGAGGAGCACAAGCACTACCTGGCGCTGATGGCCCAGCAGGCGGGCCGCATGCAGAACCTGGTGCAGGACCTGCTGACGCTGTCGCGCCTGGAGGGCAGCCCCCCGCCGACCTACAACGACTGGTTCCCGGTCGGTCAGATGCTGCGCCAGTGCGCGGTGGAGGCCCATGCCCTGTCCAAGCTGCTGACCAAGGGCGCGGATGTGGGCCACGCCCTGAGCTTTCCCGAGCCCGAGGCCCCGGCCATGGACTGGGAGATTGCCGGGGTGCAGGCCGAGCTGATCAGCGCCTTCTCCAACCTCATCAGCAATGCGCTGCGCTACACCCGGCCGGGGGCAGTGTGGAGGTGCGCTGGGAGGGGCTGCTGGACGGCGGCGCGCGCTTTTCGGTCAAGGACTCCGGCCCCGGGATTGACCCGGCCCACATCGGCCGCCTGACGGAGCGCTTTTACCGCGTGGACCGCAGCCGCTCACGCGACACCGGTGGCACCGGCCTGGGGCTGGCCATCGTCAAGCATGCGCTGCAGCGCCATGGCGCCAAGCTGGAAATCCACAGCCAGCTGGGGGCCGGCGCAACCTTCAGCGCCGTGTTCCCGGCCCACCGCCTGCGCCACAGCGGCCGCGTGCATGCCGAACCGGAACGCCTGCCCAAGTGAGCTGGCCGTCCGCCAACTGCTGGCGGCGGGATGGAAAGCGGCCTGCGGGCCGCTTTTTTACTTGTGGGCGCGCAGCACCCGGTACAGCAGGTAAATGAAAATAATAGCTACCAGCGCAAGTGCAGAGGCACTTCCAATCCAAAACGGTGTTGGATTCATGGACCAATAAGCGCTGGTTGCTTCATTTTTGTAAGCCAGCCAGTAGCCGCCGCCCAGGCCTCCGCCCCACAGTAGGCTGCAATATACCACCAGCGGCGCCACGGTCACGCGCCAGCAGCGCATCAGGAAAATGCACACGCACTGCAGGCTGTCGGCGGCGTGGTACAGCGCCACCCAGGCCAGCAGCGTGGCCGTCAGGGCGATCACCGCCGGGTCGGCGGTGTACACCTGCGGCAGGTGGTGGCGCAGCAGCAGCAGGCTGCCCGACAGCAGCGCGCCGCTGACCAGGGCGATGCGCAGCCCCAGCCAGGCCAGCCGCTGCGCCTGGGCCTCGTTGCCCGTGCCGCGCCACCAGCTGACGCGGGCGCTGATGGCAATCCCCAGGGACAGCGGCACCATGTAGCACACGGCCGCCAGATTGGCTGCGATCTGGTGGCTGGCGGCTGCCAGCGCGCCCTGGCGCGCCACGAACAGGGCCACCAGCGTGAAGGAGGTGACCTCCACCAGGATGGACAGGCCGGCCGGCACACCCAGGCGCAGGAAAGCTGCCAATCGGGCCCAGTCGGGCGCTTCCATGCGCTGCCACAGCTGCAGCGCGGCATACAGGGCCTGCCGGCGCATCAGCACCACGGCAATCACGGCAATCGCGTAGTCCACCAGCAGCGTGGCCCAGGCGCAGCCGGCCGCACCCTGCGCCTCAATGCCCCAGCCGCCAAAGGTGAACCAGATGGACAGTGGCACTTTCAGCACCAGGGCGCCAACCTGCAGCCAGGTCACCAGCTGGGGATGGCCCAGCGCCTGGTTGAGGGTGGTGTAGAGGCGAAAGAACATCGCCGAAGGCAGAGCCCAGCCGACGATGATGAGGTAGGCGCGCACATCGGCCTGCATGGTGGCGGGCACTTCGGTCCAGGCCAGGATGGGGTCGGGAAAGACCAGCACCAGCATGCCCAGCAGCGTGAAGCCGAGCGCCAGGTACAGCGACTGGCGGAAGGACGTGCCGATGGCGGTGGTGTCGCCGCGACCATGCTGTTCGGCCCAGATCGGCAGCAGTGCCTGCAGCACGCCCATCAGCGAGACGTAGACGCTGACAAACACGGCCGAGGCCACGGACAGCGCGGCCAGTGCCTCGGAAGAGTAGCGGCCGGCGACGATGGTGTCGGTGACACCAAACGCCATGACCGCCAGCTGTCCGGCCAGCACGGTGCCCGCATGCCGCGCAATGGTGGCAAGTTCACGCATGGCAGCCTCGCTTCAAGGACGCTGGCGCAGTACCAGCAGGTGGTCCTTGCGATCGGTCGGGCGGGCGACGGCTTGCACCAGTTCCCACTGCGCGGCCGGGGCGGTGTCGATGGCCGACCACGCCGCCGGCGTGGCCACCAGCCACTGGCAGCCTGCGGTGGTGGCACGTGGCAAGCCACGCTCCAGGTGCCAGTTGGTGTGGAAGCGGAAGGCCGCTGCCTGCGCTTGGCTGAAGCCCAGCGTGCTCACACACTGCACGTCGCGGGGCACCCAGTGGGCCACGGCCGCCACGTGCGGCGCGTAGCTGCGGGCATAGTCCAGCATGGGCAGCCACAGCGTCATCAGCAGCACCCAGCCCAGCACAGTACCCCCGGCGGGGACGGCCAGGCTCTTCCAGATGGCGGCGCGGTGGCGGCGGGTGCGCCAGGTCACCAGCAGCAGCCAGGCGATGGTCGCGACCACAGCGACGCAGAAGGGGAACAGGGCAAAGCTCGGTTCAAAGCCGACGGCCAGGCGCTGCACGTTCTCTGCAGGCTTGGCCGGGAAGCCGGTCTGCACGGAGATCCAGACCACCCAGATGGTGATGGCAGAGATGGTGAAGAAGAACAGCGTGAGCCAGTCGATCAGGGCGCCCAGGCTGCGCTTGAACGTGGGCAGTGCGAAGGCCGCCAGCGCAGCCACGGCGGGCAGGCTCAGGATCAGCGCCCGGTCACCTTCCAGGGTGAAGATGGTGCAGAACAGGGCCACGGCCCACAGCCACAGCGGCCAGGCCAGGTGGGGGTGGCGCGCCGGCTGGCGCAATTGCAGGCGCCAGCGCCACAAGGCCCACACGGCCAGCAGCCAGGCGGGCCAGCTGAACCACATCAGCATGCGCACCGTGCTCTGCCAGTCCTTCCCCTGCTGCCAGGGGTTGATCAGGCGGTAGCCCCATTGCCCCAGCATCCAGGCGCTGAGCGCTGCAATCGCCATGCACAGCAGCCACCACGCGGCCCAGCTGTAGCGGTGAGGCAGCCTGGGCTGGCTGGTCGACAGGGCCACGGTGATGGCGCCTGCGCCCAGCAGCATGGCCATGGCGGGTGCCCCTCCGAGGGCCATCGCCAGCAGGCCCAGCAGGGCCGCCACGGCGGCCAGTTTGGGTTGCCAGGCCATGGCGGCAGCGGCGAAGAAAACGGCGCACACGGCACTCAACTGCACCAGGGTGTGGCTGGTCTCGTGCGCCAGCTGGGCCAGCCCCAGGCAGGCCAGCAAGGCCAGCAGGCCCCCATCGGCGAGGGCGCGCGCATAGTCGGTGGGCGAGGCCTCACCGCCAAACGCGAAGGCCACGGGCTGCGCTCCGGGCGTGCGCGCCAGGCTGAAGACGGCCTGCCAGGTGCACAGCAAGGCCAGACCCAGCAGCAGCATGAAGGGCAGGCGCACCACCAGGTCCGCCGGCATGCCGGCTGGCAGCAGCTTCAAGGCCACAGCGCCCAGCCAGTATTGCAGCAGGCCGGGGGCGTCCGGGCGCAGGCCATCGAGCAGGGGCAGGGTCCACGACGCCTCGCCGTGCGCCAGGGTCTGCATGTAGCCAAAGGCCGCCATGTCCACGTCACGCCAGGGCTCGCGGCCCACAAAGCCGGCCAGCACGTAGGCGGCACACAGCAGCAGCATGATCCAGCGCGGGAGGCTGCGAACGGCATTCTGGGCAACGATGGCGGGCGAGGGTGGGTTCATGGAAAGCGAAAAAACGGCGCCCCCGGGTCAGGGGCGATGAATCGGTGCGGTCACTTGGGTGCCCAAGCATGCCACGACTGCTGCAGGCGCGCAGTCATGGTGCGTGCAAAGAAAAAAGGCAGCCCGGTTGCCCAGGCTGCCTTTTGGCAGGGGAAGTAAAAGATTACTTCTTGCCGAAGCGGTTGCGGAAACGCTCCACACGGCCACCCATGTTGTCCACCGACTTTTGGGTGCCGGTGTAGAAAGGGTGCGATTCCGAGGAGGTGTCCAGCTTGAACAGAGGATATTCCTTGCCTTCGAAGGTCTCTGTTTCCTTGGTGTTGGCGCAGGAACGTGTCACGAACTTGAAGCCGTTGGACAGGTCAACGAACAGAACTTCGCGGTAATTGGGGTGAATGCCTTCTTTCATGATCTTCCTTTAGTCAACTGCGGCAGCCGTGTCGGACCCGAAACAACCCCTGTTTCGAAAATGCATCCCACATACTTACCGCAAGAAAAAGCCCCTCAGTATAACCTGAAGGGCGATGTTTGTGCTCAGCGGCTGCGCGTATCAGCCGCCGCGGCGCATCATGTCGAAGAATTCGCTGTTGTTCTTCGTGGCCTTCATGCTCTTGAGGACCATTTCCATGGACTCAATCTCGTCCATGTTGTACATGAACTGGCGCAGGATGCGTGTCTTTTGCAGCACTTCGGGTGGCAGCAGCAGTTCTTCGCGGCGGGTGCCGCTCTTGGACAGCTCGATCGCCGGGAACACGCGCTTTTCGTAGAGGCGGCGGCTGAGGTGGATTTCGCTGTTGCCGGTGCCCTTGAACTCTTCAAAGATCACCTCGTCCATGCGCGAGCCGGTATCGACCAGCGCGGTGGCGATGATGGTCAGCGAACCGCCTTCTTCCACGTTGCGGGCCGCGCCGAAGAAGCGCTTGGGGCGGTGCAGGGCGTTGGAGTCCACGCCACCCGACAGCACCTTGCCCGACGAGGGTACGACGTTGTTGTAGGCGCGGGCCAGGCGGGTGATGGAGTCCAGCAGGATCACCACGTCCTTCTTCAGTTCGACCAGGCGCTTGGCGCGCTCGATCACCATCTCTGCCACGTGCACGTGGCGGGTGGCGGGTTCGTCGAAGGTCGAGGCAATGATTTCGCCCTTGACCGAGCGCTGCATTTCCGTCACTTCCTCGGGGCGCTCGTCCACCAGCAGCACCATCAGGTGCACATCGGGGTTGTTGGCCGTGATGGCGTGGGCGATGTGCTGCATCATCATCGTCTTGCCGCTCTTGGGCGGGGCCACGATCAGTGCGCGCTGGCCACGGCCAATCGGGGCAATGATGTCGATGATGCGGCCGGTAATGTTCTCTTCGCTCTTGAGCTCGCGCTCCAGCTTCATCTGTTCCTTGGGGAACAGGGGCGTGAGGTTCTCGAACATCACCTTGTGCTTGTTCGACTCGGGCGAGTTGCCGTTGACCTTGTCCAGCTTGGTCAGTGCAAAGTAGCGCTCGCCATCCTTGGGCGTGCGCACTTCACCTTCGATCATGTCACCGGTGTGCAGGTTGAAGCGGCGCACCTGGCTGGGCGAGATGTAAATGTCGTCGGTGCTGGCCGTGTAGCTGGTGTCCGGGCTGCGCAGGAAGCCAAATCCGTCGGGCAGGATTTCCAGCACGCCGTCTGCGAACACTTGTTCGCCAGCTTTGGCGCGCTTCTTGATGATGGCGAACATCAGTTCCTGCTTGCGCATGCGGCCGACGTTTTCAATCTCAAGCGCTTCGGCCTGCTTCAAGACTTCAGACACGTGCAGTGCCTTGAGTTCGTTAAGGTGCATCTGGAGTTACTCCTTGGCGGAGTTCAAAGAAATCTGGGGAGGTGGCGAATGCCAGAGTAATCGGCGAAGAGCGCAGTACGTCGATGGCTTGCCTGGATGATCGGAAACGGCCGCCAATGCTCTGGGCCGTGATCAGGTTTTGATTATGACAGGAAAAGAAAGCGAACTGCACACGAGTTTGTGTCATGCATTCGCACAAGTGGGACGCGCGGCAGGGTGACACGGGCCTGCACGCGGGGCGCGCAGCCGTGCGTACGGCTGCGCAAAGGCGCTTATCAGGCGACGTGCTGGTCGATGAACGCCGTCAGCTGAGGCTTGGCCAGGGCGCCGACCTTGGTGGCCACCAGCTCGCCGTTCTTGAAGATCATCAGCGTGGGGATGCCGCGAATGCCGAACTTGGCGGGCACTTCGCGGTTTTCGTCCACGTTCATCTTGGCGACTGTGATCTTGCCTTCGTAGTTCTTGGCCACGTCGTCGAGGATCGGGGCAATCATCTTGCAGGGGCCGCACCATTCGGCCCAGTAGTCCACCAGCACGGTGCTGCCGGGTTGCAGCACGTCCGATTCAAAGCTGGCGTCAGTGACATGCTTGATGAGTTCGCTTGCCATGGAGTTGTTCCTTGTTGTGAGTGTTGGGGCAGTTGCGCACGGGCGTACGCAGAGAAAAATGCTGCCAATAATTGTGACAGAAACGAATGTCCGGACGTGCAGCATGGCTGGCTAAAACGCCTATGAAAGCCATAGCGGCAGGCAATCTGCGGATGGCTGGGGCGACCCCAGGTCTTCCCCATGGCGTTATGCTGCCTGCCCTTTGGCGCTGCGCGCCGGTGATGAGAAGAAAGAAGGATGCCTATGTCAGCTGCCGCCATGCTGCCGGTTTTGAACTGCGATGTCGCGATTGTGGGGGCGGGCCCTGCAGGGCTGATGGCGGCGCAGCTGTTGTCGGCCCAGGGGGCCAAGGTGCATGTGTTTGACGGCAAGGCCTCGGTGGGGCGCAAGTTCCTGCTGGCGGGCAAGGGTGGCTTGAACCTGACGCATGCCGAGGCCTTCGAGCGCTTTGTGGAGCGCTATGGCGATGCGCAGCCCCTGCTGCAGCCGCTGCTGCAGGACTTTGGCGCCGACCAGCTGCGTGCCTGGGCCGAGGGGCTGGGCATCGGGACGTTTGTGGGTACGTCGGGCCGCGTTTTCCCGACCGACATGAAGGCCGCCCCCTTGCTGCGCGCCTGGCTGACGCGTTTGCGTGCCCAGGGCGTGGTGTTCCACATGCGCCGCCTGTGGAAGGGCTGGGGTGCCGAGCAGACCCTAGTGATGGACACGCCCGACGGCGTGCAGCCGGTCCAGGCCCGGGCCACCTTGCTGGCCCTGGGGGGCGGCAGCTGGGCGCGCCTGGGATCGGATGGCGCCTGGGTGCCCCTGCTGCAGGCGCAGGGTGTGCAGGTGCACGCTCTGAAGTCGGCCAACTGTGGTTTTGATGTGGGACGCACGGCGGCGCCGCTGCCGCTGGACGAAACCCGCCGCGCTTTCCTGCAGGAGCTGCTGGGGCAGCCGTCCGCGAACACGCCGGGATGGAGCGAGCACTTCCGCCAGCGCTTTGCCGGTGCGCCGCTGAAGTCGGTGGCCATCCGCTTCACCGACAGCTTGGGGCGCAGCTTCGATCGCCGCGGCGAGTTTGTGGCCACGGCCACCGGGGTGGAAGGCAGCCTGGTCTATGCCGTCTCGCACCTGCTGCGCGACGAAATCGAACGCCATGGCGCCGCCACGTTCCAGCTCGATCTGCTGCCCGCCTTCAGCGCGGACAAGGTGCTGGAGCAGGTGCGCCACCCGCGCGGCTCGCGCAGCCTGTCCAGCCACTTGAAGGGGCGGCTGGGCCTGGATGGCGTCAAGGCCGCCTTGCTGTACGAGTTGCTGTCCAAGGAAGACATGCACGATCCCGTGCGCCTGGCCCATGCCATCAAGGCGCTGCCCATCACCGTGGTGGCGGCGCGCCCGATGGATGAAGCCATCAGCACGGCCGGCGGCGTGGCCTGGGCGGCCTTGTCCGAGGACCTGATGTGCCAGGCGCTGCCCGGCGTGTTCTGCGCCGGCGAAATGATCGACTGGGAGGCGCCCACCGGTGGCTACCTGCTGACCGCCTGCTTTGCAACGGGCGTGCGGGCGGCGCGCGGTATCCAGCGCTACTTGGCGGAGTAAATAAAAAAGAGAGCTGTTGGTGCTCGTGGATTCGATATTTACACTGTGTTTGTTGTGCAAATTGGCTTATTCCTTGCGCGATCAGCTCTTTTTTTTGATGGAGTAGGAGGCGACCGTGCGCTGGCGCTGTGAGGCCACGGGCCGTGCCGCAGTGCGGTCGCGGTGCCGTGGAGCCGGATTGGCAGGGCATTTCCGGCTACATTCAGAACCATGCAGGCGCAAAACTGCCCGAGACGGCGCGCTGTGCGGCGCAATCTCGTAAGGATGCTCTGGTGTTGGGGAGTGGTGCGCTTCGGAGCAAGGCCTCTTGTCAAGCAAGCGGAGTCGTAAGCGAAGTTGACAAGCCTTACCTCGGCACTGGTTTCACAGTTAGGGCTGCTTGGTTCCCCACCTGACCCGGTTGGCTGCTTCCCCATGCGAGGGGGCCTGTCATCCCTTTTTAGACCAAAGTGACACACTGAAGTGGCACGCGGAATAGGGTTGCAGTCTACCAAGGGGTGGACTGTTTTTTGCGAAATTTCTGAGCGGCTTTTATGTTGGGTGTGTGCTGTGCCTTACCCCCGTGCCCCCCCTTCGCTGTCTTGAATTTGGAGGGCGCTGTTGCCCTATATCTTTTGTGTTTTTTCGGGAGAATAGCCTGGAGGCGTTGCTGTTGTTGTTGTTGCTGTTGGCCTCTTGAGCGCTAATACATCCCTGATGTATGTTGCAAAGTTCAAACCGTTGGGTTAGCAAAATAAGGGGTAGGGATGACTAAAGAACAGTCTCAAGCAGAGAGCGACAGAGTAGCGGTAGACCAATCTATCACCGAGCTTGGTGTACTACTTGGGGCTGAAGCAGATGTTGTGGCTAATCTGATTAAGGAATATGCGCCAATGCTGGCTCGTGTTATCGAGACAGCCCGGTGTATGCCAGAGGTGATGCAAAAGGCTTTAATTTGCTTGGCAAATGAAGGTTGGTACTTGGACTGGAAAGAAATGTCTTTCAGTGCGCCTGCGGAGCTTGCCCAGATGTATTTTGATGGGCGAAAGCAAGAGGCTGACGCAAGGCTGGTTGAGCACTTTTCAAATAGGCTTCAAAGCATTGAGCGAGAACTAATCGGTCTTTATCCGAAAAGAGCGGAGATTTTTAGGCAAGCATTTGATGCACATCGACAAGCATTGTTTTTTGTGTCAGTGCCTACTTTCTTGGCTCAGTCTGATGGGATTTGTGCCGAAATCTTGCGGGAACACTTCTTTCAAAAACCTAAAGGGGCTACGCATCACTTCGAAAAACTATCTGACGCACTAAACCCACTTACAAAAGCAATGCTGGCTCCTTTTTTTGACAGGACAGCTATACGGCTTAGTCAAGACCTTAAAAGCGGTAAAGGTAGACCACGAGATTTCGACAAGCTTAATAGACACCAAGTTCTTCATGGGGAGTCATGCGACTACGGAACTGAGGTGAAGGCATTGCAAGCAATTTCATTTGTCTACTATGTAGCGGTTACTTTGAGTGAGGTTCTTGAACGCCAGTCAGAAGGTGAGCGGGAGTTGGATGCCAGAAATCGTTCGGTTTCCAACACCCCTTCAGGCACCAGCGAAAGCATGTTGAATAAATAGGGTTGCGACTTTTCTACACCAGTGACATACTGACACCCATTGTTAACAGGAGTGAATGCATGAGCGCACGGGTGTACGGCTATGGCCGAGTAAGTACAGCAGACCAGACGACAGAGAACCAACGCCAAGAGCTGGAGAGTCTGGGCCATGAGCTGCAGGCGCAGCGCTGGTTCTCCGACACCATCTCAGGCAAGGTGCCAGCCAAGGAGCGCCCCCAGTTCTCCAAGCTCCTTGAACGCATGGAGGCTGGCGACCTCCTGCTGGTCTCCAAGCTCGACCGCCTAGGCCGAGACATGATTGACGTACTGCAGACGCTCAAGACCTTGGAGGAGCGCTCTATCAGGGTGAAGGTCAATGCACTGGGAGACGTTGACCTCACCAGCGCGGCAGGCAAGGTGACCGTGCGTGTCTTGGCGGCAGTCGCTGAGATGGAGCGGGACTTACTGGTCGAGCGCACACAGGCGGGCCTTGCACGCGCCAAGGCTGAAGGCAAGCAGCTAGGCAGACCCACCAAGACCACTGAAGAGCAGCGCCACGCCATCAGAGCACGGCTGAATGAGGGGGTCTCCGTGTCTCAGGTGGCGCGGGACAACGGCATCAGCCGAGCATCGGTCATATCCATAAGGGATGCAGCCACAGAGACCATCTGAGCATCCGCCTATCACCACAGCACCACAAACGCCTCTGCAGGGTTCGCCTTGCAGGGGTTTTTTGTTTTCCTCTTGGGCATACGCATGCCCCACCGATACGGGGACGCCTAGCTTAAAGACAACCAAAGGAAAACATCATGACTTCTACCGTAAGCGTCCGGCAAACCCAGGCCTACCGAGGCCGGTGATCAGGCGTCGGCGGGTTTCCAGCGGTGTGGCAGGAGCTCGACGATGCGGCTGGCCTTGTGCGTGGGCAGTCGCGTGAGCACGTCCTTGAGGTAGGCATACGGGTCGTGCCCGTTCATACGGGCCGACTGGATCAGGCTCATGACGGCGGCCGCTCGCTGGCCCGCACGCAGGCTGCCGGCAAACAGCCAGTTGTTACGACCGATGGCAATGGGCCGGATCTGGTTCTCGATCCAGTTGTTGTCGACCGGCAGTTGTCCGTCATCCACGAATCGGGTCAGCGCATCCCAGCGCCGCAGGCTGTAGTCCAGCGCCTTGGCGGTTGCTGATCCGTCGGGCACCTGGCGCCGTTGCAGCGTCATCCACTCTTTAAGAGCGTCCAGGATCGGCCGGGTCTGCTGCTGCCGAACGGCTTGCCGTTGCTCGGTGTCCAGCTCTTTGACGTCCCGCTCGATCTCATAGACCCGGGCGAACTGCTGCAGGGCGAACTCGGCGATCTGGCTCTGGTTGGCCGCGTGCAGGTCGAAGAACTTGCGCCGGGCATGGGCCAGACAGCCCACCTCGGTCACGCCGCTGGCGATCAAGGCCTTGTAGCCGCTGAAGTCGTCGCAGGTCAGGCAGCCCTTCCAGGCCTTGTCGGTGCCGTGGCCCAGGAAGCGCCGGGCGTGTTCGCCCGAGCGGGATTCGCAGAAGTCGTAGACCACAGCCTTGATGCTCTCGAAGGCCCCCGGCGCATAGGCCCAGAGGTAGGCGCGGTGCGTCTTGCCATCGCCGGGCTTGAGCATGGCCACCGGCGTCTCATCGGCGTGTAGCACCCGGTGGCTGAGGATCTCGGTCTTCAGGGCATCGACCAGCGGCTGCAGCCGCACCCCGCAGGTGCCCACCCACTGCGCCAGGGTCGAGCGAGGGATGGCCAGGCCAGCGCGGCCGAAGATCGCCTCCTGCCGGTACAGCGGCAGGTGATCGGCGTACTTGCCCACCAGCACCTGGGCCAGCAGGCCGGTGGTGGGGATACCTTTGTCGATGACGTGCGCCTCGACCGGCGCTTGTTGAATGGTCTCGCACCGGGCGCAGGCCCACTTGCCGCGGATGTGGCGCTCGACACTGAAGACGCCGGGCACATAGTCCAGCTTCTCGGCCACGTCCTCGCCCACGCGTTTCATCTGGCAGCCACACGCGCACGTGGTGGACGTGGGTTCGTGGCGGATCTCGCGGCGTGGCAGGTGCGCCGGCAAGGGCATCCGCTTGGCCTGTCTCTTCTCGGGGGTGGCCGGTGCTTGCGTCTGCGCCAGCGCGTCGATCTCGCTGGCCACGGCCGCCAGGTCCGCTTCGATCTCGTCGTCGAGCAGGCTCTTCTGCTCAGGGCTGAAGCGCTCTGATTGGGCGGCGAACTTCATGCGCTTCAAGAGCGCGTTCTCGTGCGTGAGCTTGTCGATGAGGGTCTGCTTGAAGGCAAGCTCCTGGTCCTTGGCAGCAGCGGCTTGCAGCATGGACAGCAGCGCCGAGCGCAATTGCTCGGGACTCAGACTATCCAGGGATTGCGGCTCTACGACCATGGGCATGACTGTGCCAGCGCCGGTAACGCCACGCCATTGGCACATGCACCGATTGGCAGGCCGCATGTCAGCGATCAGATTCAGAGCACGGTGATGAGGCCACCATCGCCCAGGCGCTGCCAAGGCAACCCGAGCACCAGAGCGTCGAACTGCGAGCGGCTGAGCGTGGTGGTCAACGCACCGTCACGCGGCCAGACGAACTTGCCGCTGTTCAGGCGCCGCGCCGCCAGCCACACCCCAATGCCGTCGTGCACCAACACCTTCATGCGGCTGGCTCTCCGGTTGGCAAACAGGTAGGCGTGATGCGGACGCGCAGCACCGAAGACGGCCACCACACGGGCCAGCGCGGTGTCTGTGCCGGCACGCATGTCCAGCGGCTCGGTAGCCAGCCACAGGGCGTCGATGCGGATCACTTGAGCAGGTCCCGCATCCAGGCCGCGCAGTGCTCGGCCGCGCAGACCGGCCAGGTCAGCGAGATGCTGGTAGCGCCACGGCGCAACTCGATGCGGATGTCTGGGGCCGGCGCACAGCTGGGCGCAGGCAGCGTCACCGGCACGAAGGTGGGAACTTGCATATCTGTGCTGGGGGCATGGGCCAGTCGGCGCCATTTGTGCACGACGTTGGCGTTGATGCCGTGCGAGAGCGCCACGCTGGCCACCGATGCACCGGGCTGGGCGCACTCGGCCAGGATCTGCTGCTTGAGCTCGGCGCTGTGGCGC
>NZ_JAZHFR010000055.1:0-23830 GCF_036541385.1 Comamonas sp. GCA5
CCAGCAGGCCAGACAGCAGTTCTTCGGGTACGTCGTGTTTCTTGGTGTTCATAGTGTTTACGGACAGGCCGGCTTGCGCCGGCTGTTGATTGGCCGTTTACACAAAATTTTGCACACCCTCCATTCTCGCGCTGCGCGGACAAACGCTCAAGCACTTGTATCCGGTGAAGCGACGCTGTTGCATATGGATGCATGCCCTGCGGGGCCGATTGCTGGCGTCGCTGATGGGAAGGAGCGCTGCCCAGCCCAGGAAGTCACGGAGTGAAGGAGCGTGCCGCAGGCACATGGCTGCGGGTAGGCGCTTGGTCCCAGCGCCTTCCCGTGCGAAGAGGTGGGTGCGGCTTGCGCGGTGATGGCGCGCCTGGGGGCCTGCAGCGCTGCTGGGCCGTTTGCAGCGGGCGGAGCGGGTGCTGCTGTCACGAATGCCGGCCACCAAGCAGAGGGCAGGGCTGGCCGGCATCAGCAAATGTCCCGCTATGGGATGTCAAGGCCTTGCAGCACCAGAGCGTGCCCAGGCGTCACCTGGCTGGCCTGGGGGGGGGAAGACCAAATCATTGCATCTGTTGCAGATCCAGCGGGCCTTGGAGTCCGTAGGCCGCAAGTGCGAATCGCACAGGCTGCAGCCTAGCACTCCACCCTTGCGCAGCAAGGACCAGTGGCGGATGCCTGGGCCTGGCCGCAGTACGGCTGCATGCGCATCCGGCTTCCCACGGGCGCCCACGACTAGCCCGTGGGGCGCGCCAGGTGCTTGGGCAGGGAAGGAGGGCTCAGGGCTTGGCAGTGTGCCAAACGTTGCCCACGCCGTCGCCGGTGGCGTCGCCGGGCTTGCTGTCCTTGGCCCAGTAATACAGCGGTTTGCCCTGGTAGGCCCATTGTTTGCCGCCGTCATCGCGCGTCACCACGCTCCAGTGGCCAATCGGCTGTGCGTTGACCGGTGCCATCAGCGGGGGCCAGTTGGTGGCGCAGCCGCCATTGCACACACTCTTGCCGCTGCCAGCCGCGTCGCGGTCAAACACGTACAGCGTCATCTGGTTGGGGCCGACCAGCTTGCCATTCAGCACGGTGGCAGGTGATGCCTGGGCCATGGGCGGCTTGCTGGCGGGGGTCGTTGTGCAGGCCGACAGGGCGACTGCCGCCACCAGGGCGAGTGAAGCTACATGTCTCATGGAATGCTCCTTCAAGATCCGATGCCGCGTTCAGTGAACGGTGTGCGGGCTACGTCAGACCGCGCCAGCCACCGCGAACCAGTATCGGCTTTTTCCATGCGCCGGCAGTAACCATCCTTGCAGCAGGCACTTTGCGTGCGGGGCGCTGCGGGCTTGGCATCTGAAGCTGTGTGCATGGATTATTTGATAGCTGTCAGCGCAGGCTGAGTAAGCGCTACAGCCCAATTCCATTCATATACTCATGGCCGCAGCATGCCGGCGATTGCCGCCACGTCGACCGCATCGATCTGCGCGGGCAGCAGGTATTGCGCGGCATAGTCCTGCCACACCCTGCTGTGCAGGAAGTACAGGAACAGCTCGGTGTCGATGTGGCCGTCCTTGCCCATCAGGGCCATGATGCGCAGCGACTCCGAGAGGGTTTTTGCGGGCTTGTAGGGCCGGTCGGCCGCGGTCAGCGCTTCGAAGATGTCGGCCACGGCCATGATGCGCTCGGTGGTCTGCATGGCACTGCCGGGCAGCCGGCGGGGATAGCCGGCGCCGTCCATGCGTTCGTGGTGGTTGGCGGCAATGTCTGGCACGCGCGCCAGGTGGCGCGGCCACGGCAGTTTCTTGAGCATGTCCAGCGTGTGCACGATGTGCTCGTTGATGGCAAAGCGGTCTTCCTCGGTCAGGGTGCCGCGGCGGATGCTGAGGTTGTGCAGCTCGCCGCGGTGCTGCCGGTAGGCCGGCAGTTGCATGTCAAAGCCCAGGGTGTTGCGGGGGTCGCCGCGCTCCACGGCGGGCTTGTGCGCGCCCCAGGGGATGCGGTGTTCGGCTTGTCCGCCAGCAAGGGCTCGGCCACGGGCAGCTCCGGGGCCGGGCCACGGTGCTGGCGCAGCCGGGCCGACTCGTCGGTGGACAGGCCCAGGCTGTCGTCGAAATGGCGCCACCAGGTGGTGGCGCCCAACTGCTGGAGCCGCGCGATGGCCTCGTCCTGCAGGGACTCCCCGCCAATGTTGCAGGCGGCCACGAAAGCGAAGTCTTGCTGCAGCTGCGTGTGCCGTTGGTCGCGCTGCGCGGTGGCGGCCGCTGCGTCCTCGCCGTGCAGCAGGGCTTGCAGGTGGGCGATGTCGGCATCGCGCCACAGCACCTCGAAGCGCATGCGGATTTCATGGATGCGGTTGTAGATCAACTCCAGCTTGGTGGGCTTGTCGACGATGTGCTCGGCGCTGGTGATCTTGCCGCAATCGTGCAGCCAGGCGGCCAGGAAGAAGGCATAGCGCTCTTCGTCCGTGAGGCTGAAGTCGGCATAGGGGCCGGTGGTTTCGGCATCCAGGCTGTTGGCCAGCATGATGGCCAGTTCGGGCACGCGCTCGCAGTGGCCGCCGGTGTACGGGCTCTTGGCGTCGATGGCATCGGCCAGCACGCGGATGACGGCGTCGAACAGCTGTTTTTGCGACTCGATCAGTTGGCGCGTCTCGATGGCCACCGTCATCATGCCGGTCAGCTTGGCGGCGAAGGCTTGGAATTCGGGGCTCGCGTGTTCCTGGTCGTTCTCGTACAGCAGCACCAGCATGCCTTCGATCTCGCCGGTGCGCCCCTGGAGCTGGAATTCGATGCGCTGCACGCGCGCGCCGGTCTTGCCGGACTGCAGGGTTGCAGGTTTGGGTCTATCCACGTAGTGCAGCTGGGGCCCCAGCTCGTTCAGATCGCCGACGACGGCGAAGCGGGTCATGGTGGCCTGGTCCTGCTGGATCAGATAAATGGCGCCACCCTGGCAGCGCGTGGCGTGCACCAGTTTTTCCAGCACCAAGTTCAGCATGGCTTCGATCTGGGGTTCAGAGCCCAGAACCTGGCTGATCGACAAGAACGCTTCCACGGTGTCGCTGACGTGGTTCATGACGCGGTTGAGTTCGGCCACCTCGCGCAGCGGCGTGGGCTGGGCCGGCGGGCGGCTGAAATCGAAGCCGGACATGCGTTTGGCCTGTGCCGTGACGTGCTCCAGGGCCTGGCCGATGCGGCTGCCAGCCCACCAGCCCAGGGGCAGGCACAGCAGGATCAGCCCGCCGGCGATCAGGATCATGCGGGTACGACTGTGCTGCAGCCCGCCCAGCAGCTCTGCGGCCGGCACGGTGAGCAGCATGCGCATGTCGGTGCGGTTGAGCGCATCGAACGGCAGGATGACGCCCAGCCACGCCCGGCCTTCGCTGGTGTAGGACACGGGCACGCCATCCTGGCCGATGTGGCGCAGGGTGGACAGCGCCTGGGTGGGCAGGGTGTCCACCGGGCGCAGCACCGGAGTGCCCTGCGCCGGGTCGGTGAGTGCAGGCATGTCGCTGTAGGCGATCACGGCCCCCTTGCCATCGACCAGTGCCAGCTCGGTCCCGGGGGTGATGCGCAGGTCGGCCAGGTCCTGGCCCAGGTCGTGCAAGGCAATGTCCAGGCCGACGACGGCGTCCGAGGCGGGCGTCAGCAGGGACAGGCTGATGCCCACCTGGCGCGTCGAGAAGAACACATACGGGTCCGACAGCACGGTGGAGGCGCGGTCCTGCGCCTTCTGGTACCAGCTGCGCTCGCGCGGGTCGAACTGGTAGTCCACCTGGTGGCGCTGGGTCACCAGGTCCAGGTTGGCATCGTAAAAATAAAAGGCCCCGGCGGGTGGTTCCTGGGGCTCCCGCGTGACGGCCTGCACCAGGTAGCTGGCGGATTCGGGGGCTTGCAGTTGCTGCCGGATCTGGGGGTTCTCCAGGTGGCGGATCAGCAGGAAGTCGCCATCCGCGTAGCCCACATAAATCGCGGACACCAAGGGGTTGGCAATCAGCTCGGCCGCCAGCAGGCGCATGCGCGCCAGGCGTTCGGGCTGCCGGGGGGCCGTGACCAGCGGATCGAACGACAGGGTGCGCAGCGTGGCCGATGCCGGCTCAATCAGGCGGCGGGCGTGTTCGGAGGCGGCGTGGGCGGCGTAGTAGGACGTCTGGACCGCGGAGTCGATCAGCAGGCTGCGGGAGCTGAACCAGTTCAGGGTGATCAGCACGGTGGCCACAAAGAACATGGCTGTGACGACCATGCCGGCGATGACGGGTCGAACAGGCCAGGTGCGCAGCGCCGGGTTTTTTTCCGCCATGTTGTAGATCCTCGAGAACCGGTGGCGGCATCTGGCTGCCACAGGGTGGCTGGGGGTCGGAGGTGGTGTGGTGTCCCGCCGGGGCCTGCGGTACACGGCGATCAGAATAGCCTTGAACCCCGCCCCCGTAAACGCAAGTTTGCGGGTGTTGTGCAGGCGCCGCTGCGCACGCAGCAGGCCGCGTTCCATGGCTGCCGGCGTTGCACCAAGGCGGGTGAAGGCGAACAATCGACCGCATGACACAACGCCGCATCCCCACGGACACCCTGCCGGGTCTCGATGCCCGGACGCAGGGCCTGAGCACGCAGCAGGCCGAGGCACAGCACAGTGCCTGCGGCTGGAACGATATCGTGCCCCAGGTGACCCGCAGTTGGTGGGGCATTGCACGCGATACGGCCAGCGATCCCATGCTCTGGTTCCTGGCCCTGACCGCCGGCCTGTTCGGCCTGCTGGGCCAGATGACCGAGGCGCTGACGCTGCTGCTGGCCATGCTGCCCTTGCTGGGCATGGATGCCTACCTGCACCTGCGGACCACGGCGTCCTCCGCCGGACTGGCCAGCCGCCTGGCCAGCTCGGCCGAATGCCTGCGCGATGGCCAGTGGCAGAAGATGCCCGCGCGCGCGCTGGTGCCCGGTGATCTGGTGCGGGTGCAGCCGGGCGAGTACTTTCCGGCGGATGGCCTGCTGGTGCAGGGCAGCGGTTTGCAGGTGGACGAATCGACCTTGACCGGGGAGTCGCTGCCCATGACCAAGCGCGCGCTGGAGGGCGAGGGGGCGCTGCCGCCCTCGGCGGCCGAGGCGCACTGGGGCACGGCGGGCACCCGGCTGCTGACCGGCACCGCCTGGCTGCGCGTGCTCTGGATCGGGCAGGACACCCGCTACGGCGAAATCGTGCGCACCGCCACCGAGGGCAGCCACGAGGCCACGCCCCTGCAAAAAGCCATCCGCGAACTGGTGGTCATCCTGCTGGGCGTGGCCCTCATTGTGTGTGCGGTGCTGGCGCTGGTGCGGCTGTGGCAGGGCCATGGCTGGATGGATGCCTTGCTCAGCGCCGTGACCCTGGCCGTGGCGGCCATCCCCGAGGAGTTTCCCGTCGTCTACACCTTCTTCCTGGGGGCCGGGGTGTTCCGTCTGGCCAAGAAGCATGCCCTGGTGCGCCGCGCCGTGGCGGTGGAGAACATCGGCCGGGTCAGCTGCATCCTGTCCGACAAGACCGGCACCATCACCGCAGGGGCGCTGGTGCTGTCGCAGCAGATGCCGGCAGCGGGCCTGGACGCGCGCGGGGTGCTGGAGGTGGCCTGCCGGGCTGCCCGCCCGGACAGCGGCGATCCCATGGACCAGGCCCTGCACCAGGCGCTGGGCCCGGCGGCGCCGGGGGAGCAACGGGCGGCATTTCCCTTCACGGAAGCGCGGCGGCGGGAAACAGCGATTTGGTCCAATGAGGCTGGAGCGCTTGCTGCGTATGTGAAAGGTGCTCCTGAAACCATACTTTCCCTGTGTGTGCTGTCCGATGGCGAGCGGGGCCACTGGCTGGACCTGGTGAACCAGCACGCGCAGTCCGGGCGCAAGCTCATCGGCTGTGCCTGGAAGGCCTTGCCCGCTGGCGTCGCGATGGCGGTGGAGCCCGACCACGGCTTCCAGTGGGCCGGCCTGCTGGCGTTTGAAGACCCGGTGCGCGACGGCGTGCGCGAGGCGATCGCGGACTGCATGGCGGCGGGCATGCGCGTCATCATGGTCACCGGCGACCACCCGGCCACGGCCACGGCGATTGCCCGCGCGATCGGTCTGGGCGGCGCCCACCCCCAGACTCTGGTGCTGCGCCCGAGGACGATCCCGCCACGCGCCTGCATGGCCACGCGGGGCTGGACGTGGTGGCGCGCGCCACGCCGGTGCAGAAGCTGGCCCTGGTGCAGGCGCTGCAAGCGGCCGGGGAGCTGGTGGCCGTCACCGGCGATGGCGTCAACGACGTGCCCGCGCTGCGCCAGGCCGACATCGGGGTGGCGATGGGCGCGCGCGGCACGCGCAGCGCCCGCGAGGTGGCACCCGTGGTGCTGCTGGATGACAACTTCCGCACCATCGTCGACGCCGTGGCCGAGGGTCGGCAGCTGTTCCAGAACCTGCGCCTGGCCTTTGCCTACCTGCTGCTGGTGCACCTGCCGCTGGTGGTGGGCGCGGCGGCCATTCCGCTGATGGGGCTGCCGCTGGTGTTTCTGCCGCTGCACATCGTCTGGCTGGAGCTGGTGATCCACCCGACGGCCATGATGGCCTTCCAGGACCTGCCCGCGCACGGCCCACTGGCGCCGGTGCGGCGCCAGCGCACGGCCCGTTTCTTTGCCCCCGAAGCCTGGCTGGGCATGGCGCTGGTCGGCTGCCTGGCGAGCGTGGCCGTGGTGTGGAGCTACCTGTACGCGCTGGGCGCGGACCAGAATGTGGAACATGCCCGCGCCATGGCGCTGGCGGTGCTGCTGATCGCCAGCGCCGGCATCACCACGGGCCTGACCCAGCTGCGCCGTGCTGCGGCGCGGTGGCTGGTGGGGGGCACGCTGGCCTCGCTGGTGGCCAGCATGCAGGTGCCGGCCCTCAGCCGGCTGCTGCACCTGCAGCCGCTGCATGCGCCCGACTGGTGGCTGGTGGCCGGGGTGTTTGTGGCGGCGCTGCTGCTGACCCTGGCGCTGGCACTGCAGTTGCGGCGCTCGCAGTCTTGAAGCCACTGCCGCTGCAGGGCCTGGGCCTGCCGCCCGGGCGCAGGTGCAATCCTGGTATATGTAGCAAAAAGTGCCAGCAGCCCGCTTGCAGCCTGCGTCAATAGCTATGGTTTTGGTGAGTGGGCGGCGTCTGCGGGCTGCCAGCCACCCCCCAGGGCCTTGTACAGCTGCACGCGGTTGTCCAGCTCGGCCTGGTGCAGGCGCACCACTTCCAGCTCGGCCGCGTACAGGTTGCGCTGGGCGTCCAGCTCTTCCAGGTAGCTGGCATAGCCGGCCTCATAGCGATCGTGCGCAAAGCGCAGCGACTGCTGCAGCACCTGGCGGCGCTGCGTGGCATGCCTGCTGGGCCATGCGCGGATCCCTGTCAGCGTCCATGCGTTCCAATCGGGCCCCAAGCTGAATCACCGCAGTCCCAAGCTGTGTGACCCACTGTCATGTTCGGGATGCTTTCACGCGCAGGTGTTGGCCCGCGCAACCGGTATTTCGTCCAGCCTTGTGGTGTAGCGGGGCGTGCGGTGCTCCTGCTTCATGCGCCATCCAGCCGCATCCGTCTGCGTGTGACCGGTGCTGCCAATGTGCAGCGTGGCTTGGCCATAGCGGGCGTTGATGCGATCCATGGCTTCCATCAGCTTGCCTGGGTCTCGGCAGGTGCGGGGGGCTTCAAACAGCAGCTCGGCTTGCTGCTGGGTGTTGGCAGGGCACAGGTCCAGCAGCATCACGCCGGCCTTGGCCAGCTCAAACCCTGGCTGGTAGATCTGGCGCAGCCCGACTACGGCGGCCTGGAGCAGCGTTCGGGTGTCGGCAGTGGGGCACGGCAGCGGCAGGGTGATGGACCGATTGAACCGCGGCCCGCGCGGAAGGGAGAGCTGTGCGCAAACACCAGCACCGCCCCGGCCAACTGCTGGCTGTGGCGCAGTTTCTCAGCGGCCCGGGTGGCGAATTCGCTCACCGCTTCGACCAAGGGTGGCAAGCTGCGGATGGTCTGGCCAAAGCTGCGGGTGCATGCGATCTGCTGCTTGGGGGCCGGGGCATGTTCCAGGCTGATGCAACTAATGCCCTGCAGCTCCCGCACCGTGCGCTCCAGCACCACGCCCCATTCCTGGCGGGCCTGGGGGGCAGGCATCCTGGCCACGTCCAGGGCCGTGCAGAGACCGTGCTCTGCCAGCCTGGCCGCCATGCGGCGGCCAATGCCCCACACACCGCCGGCCGGGGTGCGTTGCAGCAGTTCCTGGCGCTGTGCGGGGGTCAGCTCGGCCCAGTTGCACACCCCTTGCATCTCTGCCGACTGGTGGCCGGGTTGGCGTTCGGCATCCTTGGCGATGTGGTTGCACAGCTTGGCCAGCGTCTTGGTGGGGCCCAGCCCGATGCAGGTGGGGATGCTGGTCCAGCGCCAGATGCGGCTGCGGATGGCCCGTGCCCGGCGTGTCAGCTCGGGGATGCCCTCCAGGTCGCCGATAAAGCTTTCATCAATGGAATAGATCTCCTGCAGCGGCCCCAGGCCTGCGGCAATCGCCATCATGCGGGCGCTCATGTCGCCGTACAGCTCGAAGTTGGCCGACAGGCAGATCAAGCCGGAGGTGCGCTCCAGCTCCCGGAACTGGTAATACGGCTGGGCCATCTGGATGCCCAGGGCCTTGGCTTCGTCCGAGCGGGAGATGGCGCAGCCATCGTTGTTGCTCAGCACCACCACGGGCTGGCCGCGCAGCGCCGGCTGGAAGGCCCGTTCACAGGACACATAGAAGTTGTTGCCATCGATCAGGGCAAACATGGCGGTGCCTACAGCTGCACGATGGGCAATTGCCCGTCAAGATGGGGCGGCACAGGATCTTGTAGCCATCCGCGTCAAAGCCGGCAGCCACCTTGGCCAGCTTGCGCGCCTGGGGCAGGCTGGTGGCGCTGCCCAGGTAGCACCAGTGGTGCACCACGTGCAGCTGCTGCAGGTCATCGCAGCGCTCCTGCAGGGCGATCGGCCCCGGGTAGGGCCAGGTGGCAATCTGCAGGTTTTCCAGTGCCGCCAGCAGGCGCTGGGCATGCTCGGCCGGAGTCTCACGGCCACAGCACACGCCCTGACAGCGCTGGAGCATGGCCCTGAAGCACGCCCGGCCCGGTGGCAGCTTTTCCAGCCCCAGCGCACCCAGGCACAGGGCATGTACATCGGCCAGTCCGTGCAGTGCCTGCAAGGCCGCCGTGCGGCTGCTGTACAGGCCGTACAGGCCTGGGGTGCTGGCAAAGTCCATGTCCCGGGCATGGACCACCTCGAGCCGGCCATCACGCAGTTGCAGTGCGCACAGCTGGCGGTTGCGGCGGAGCTTCTGGTTGTACAGCGGCTGCTGCTGTTTGATCAGTTGGGCCTCCAGCAGCAGGGCGCCAATCTCTCCCGCCGTGCGAATGTGGCTGATGTGCGTGGCCTGGCGCAGCATGCGTGCCTCTTCCGGGTTGCGCAGGTGGGCCAGTACGCGCGAGCGCAGGTTCACGCTCTTGCCGATGTACAGCGGCAGGCTGTCCCCTTGCGCATGAAAGATGTAAACCCCCGGGGCTGCCGGCAGGTCTTGCAGGTTCGCGCGCAGGTGCTCCGGGTAGGCATACAGGCTGGCCGGGTCGAACTGCGGATGGCGGCGTGCGGGCAGCTGCATGGCTAACGGGCAAAACGTTTGATGCAGGAAGTCACCACGCCCCAGATCTCCAGTGTCTCGTTCTCCTGGGGGGTGATGTCCGGATAGGCGGGGTTGCCCGCCTGGAGGCGTACAGCGTCCCCCGCACAGTGCAGCAGCTTGACCGTGAACTCTCCCTCCACCATCGCCACCACGATGTGCGCATGGCGTGCCTGGATGGCGCGGTCCACCACGATCAGGTCTCCATCGTCGATGCCGTACTCCCGCATCGAAGGTCCCGCCACCCGCAGCAGGTAGGTGGCGTGCGGGTGCTCGATCAGCAGGCTGGCAATGTCCAGACGCTCCCCCCGGAAGTCCTCCGCAGGCGAGGGGAAGCCGGCACGTACCGGGCAGTCGGCCAGTGGCAGCGCCATGGACGAGGCGGTGGCAGGCACTGGGAGGCCGGATAAAAGACGATTACTGTACATGCATACAGTATACGGCGATTGCCCAAAAACCATCCGGTGCGTGTTGTGTCCTGTGCAGCAGCGTGCGCGAATGGCCCAGACTGCAGGAAATCTTGTCGAGCGTCTGCTCGGCCAGCGCTTGAACAGGCAAGGCAACAGCGGCAGCGCCCTCCGTACGGTCAGTACTTAATTTTTAGTAGCAATGAATGTCGCCAAACATCAGCGTGTGACCAGGTGGTGCTTCCTATAACTTTGTTGCAGATCGCAAATTTTGGAATTGAATCCGGCCATAGACACGTTTCACCTGGTCAGCGCCACCATGCTGTGGGCGCCGGACCTGCTGCGCGATATCGGCGAATTGCCGGGTGCTCGTACGGTACTTTTAAACAGCGTCACCCATTCAGAGGTCTCCAGCCGCTTCCAGGGACTCTTGGTGGTGGAACACAAGCGATTGCGACAAGCGGATCACAAGGAGAAGGTGCAGAAGGTGCGCGCACAAGTGCCTGCGCATTCCGCAGGGGGCAAGCAGCATGGGGAGGCCGCTTTGGGTTGGGGATTCCACCAATCAATCCAACGCATTCATTCAGAATTTCACCTGGAGTTTGGGCCCTCAAGGTCGCGCTGTGCCCCTCGCTCAATTTCTAGCAATCACATCCAGCTCATCAAGGGCGCAGCCCACAGCGCTCACAACAGACAAGCGCAATGCAGCCAGGCATCAAACCGGATCACTCCCGTGGGGATGGGTTGTGCTCCGTGCCCAGCCAGCTCGGGTGTTCTGCATACACATCGGTGGCTAGGCGCTTGATGGCATCGATGAACCAGGCGTTATCGTTGATGCGATGGGTCAAGATGATGGGAGATGTCGCGCGCTGATCTTCGATCAGACGGTAATGCAGGTCGCTGCGCAGCCGTGCCGAGGCTGGGATGAGGCACAGCCCGGACTCTGCGGCCACCAGACCCAGTGCGGTTTGAATCTCGCGCACCTCGTGGATCTCTGAGGGGCGTATCGATTGGTCGCGCAGCAGGCTGAGGATGTGGTCCGCGAAGCTGGGACGTGGTTCCTTGGGATAGACGATGAGTTTTTGCCCATGGACAGCCTTCAGGCTGAGCTGGCAGGCTTCGGCAGCCAACGGAGAACTGGGCGGCAGGGCCAGTACCAGCCGCTCTTCGCGCAGGACGATGCGTGTGACCGCGGCATCGTTGCTGCGGATACGGCCGAAACCGATGTCGATACGGCCAGATTTCAGGGCTGTGATTTGCTGCATGGAGGTGAGCTCCACCAGCTGGATGTCCAAGTCCGGGTAGTGCTGGCGCAGCTTGCGCACCAGGGCGGGCAGGCCGCCGTAGAGGGTGGACGCCACAAAGCCGATGGACAGGGTTTGTCGCTGGTTCAGCCCGATTTGCTGGGTGGTGCTTTTGAGTTGGTCCAGCCGGTTCGTGATTTGCAGTGCTTGCTCATAAAACACGCGCCCGGCTTCGGTCAATCGCAGGGGGCGGCTGTTGCGCAGCAGCAGCTGCACCCCCAACTCCTGCTCCAGCAACTGGATCTGGCGACTCAGTGGTGGCTGTGCAATGTGCAGTTGCTCGGATGCCCGCGTGAAGTTGCGGGTGTTGGCAACAGCGATGAAGTATTTGAGCTGCCTGATATCCATAGGGTAAACCACTAATTAATGGAATTGATGGCGCCGAATTAGTTAATTCTTAGTGACTTAGCTAGAGACTATACCTAGAAGGTATTTAACAAGACGAATTTGGTGTTGGATGTGTCAGGGGACTGCGTTGTTCAATGGCTGCCATGGAACACACACAACGCCTTCAATTGTCGGTGGCCCCTGTGGCCATTGAGCGGGTAGAAACCTTTTTGGTGGACTTGCCCACCATTCGTCCCCACCAGCTGTCCATGGCCACGATGAACGGCCAGACGCTGATGCTGGTGCGTCTGTATTGCTCAGACGGTACCGTGGGCGTGGGCGAGGGCACGACCATTGGGGGGCTGGCCTATGGTGCAGAGTCGCCCGAGGGGATGAAGCTGGCCATCGACACCTATTTCGCCCCTTTGCTGGTGGGGGCGGATGCCAGCCATGTGCCCGCCATCATGGCCAAGCTCGACAAGGCCATCCGCGACAACCGGTTTGCCAAGTGCGCGGTGGAAACAGCGTTGTTTGACGCGCTGGGGCAGCGCACCGGCCTTCCTGTGTCCCAGTTGCTCGGTGGGCGTGTGCGTGAGAGCCTGCCCGTGGCCTGGACGCTGGCCTCAGGGGATACCGCCAAGGACATCGACGAGGCCGAGTGCATGCTGGCGCAGCGTCGCCACAACATCTTCAAACTCAAGATTGGCCGCCGTGCTGTGGCCGACGACGTGGCCCATGTGGCGGCCATCAAGAAGGCCCTGGGTGATCGCGCAGCCGTGCGGGTCGATGTGAATATGGCATGGAGTGAACTGCAGGCCCAGCATGGCCTGGCGGCATTGGCCGATGCCGGCTGTGAGCTGGCTGAGCAACCCGTGGCCACCGCCGAAGCACTGGCACGTCTGAAGGGGCGTTACCCGATTGCCATCATGGCCGATGAGTCGCTGACCGGCCCGGCTTCAGCCTTCGCCCTGGCCCGCGTAGCGGGTGCCGATGTGTTCGCTGTGAAGATTGAGCAGTCGGGTGGGCTGCGCGCTGCACAACAGGTGGCCGCGATTGCCGATGCTGCAGGCATTGCACTATACGGCGGCACCATGCTGGAGGGGGCGGTGGGCACGGTGGCTTCGGCCCATGTGTTTGCCACCTTCCGAGATCTGCAGTGGGGCACCGAGTTGTTTGGTCCCTTGCTGTTAACCGAAGAAATCTTGGCACAGCCGCTGCAATACCAGGACTTCCAGCTGGCTGTGCCAACGGCTCCGGGTCTGGGGATTGCGCTGGATGAAGACCGCGTGCAGTTCTTCCGCCGTGACAAAAAGCGCAGTGCCGCAGTGGCGGCGCACTGAAGCCGCGTCTGTTCTATCCGTTCCTACGATGACCAAGGAGACCCGTATGTCTATACAACTCTTCGACACCGCCGAAGTGCAGGACTTTCTGCGTCTGGCCAGTGGCCTCAATCAGCCAGGCGGAAATCCCCGCACCAAGCAGATCATTCACCGCATCCTGTCGGACCTGTACAAGGCGATTGAAGACCTGAACATCACTCCCGACGAATACTGGGCTGGCGTGGCCTATCTGAACCAGCTGGGTGCGCGTGGCGAAGCTGGGCTGCTGTCGCCGGGTCTGGGTTTTGACCGCTACTTTGATATGCGCATGGACGCTGAAGATGCTGCGCTGGGCATCCAGAACGGCACACCCCGCACGATCGAGGGCCCGCTGTATGTAACTGGTGCCCCCGTGGAACAAGGCTTTGCACGGCTGGATGATGGCAGCGACAAGGATGGACACACCCTGATCATGCATGGCACCGTGCGTGGCGCCAATGGCCAGCCCCTGCCGGGTGCACAGGTTGAAGTCTGGCATGCCAACACCAAAGGCTTTTATTCCCACTTCGACCCGACTGGCGAGCAACAGCCTTTCAACATGCGTCGCACCATCATTGCGGATGGCCAGGGACGTTACAAATTCCAGAGCATCGTGCCCGTGGGCTATGGCTGCCCAACCGATGGTCCCACACAGGCCTTGCTCAATCAGCTGGGGCGCCATGGCAACCGACCTGCGCACATTCATTTCTTTGTGTCGGCGCCCGGTCATCGCAAGCTGACCACGCAGGTCAACATCGACGGTGATCCGCTGGTGTTCGATGACTTCGCCTATGCCACCCGCGAAGGCCTGGTGCCTGCGGTGGTGGAGCGCACCGATGCAGCCAGCATCCAGGCAGAGGGCCTGAGCGCGCCGTTTGCTGAGATCGTGTTCGACATCCAGCTCAGCGCACTGGTGAATGGCGTGGACAACCAGATGGTGGATCGTCCACGCCTGGCGGCCTGATGGCTTGATCCGGTAGAGCGTTGCATCGTGCACCACAGGGCTTGGCCGTGTGATGCGATGGAGCGCCTGCCGCATGAAAGGAAACATTGATGGGCCATGCCCCTTTTCAGCTGCCGACATCGCGCGGCAATTTCCGGGTGGCGGTGGACGGTGATGTCACCGCACCAGCACTCATTTTGAGTAACTCTTTGGGCACCACGCTGGAGATGTGGACACCGCAGGTGGCGGAGTTTGCCAAGCACTGCCGTGTGATTCGTTATGACACGCGCGGGCATGGTGGCAGTCCAGTCACACCGGGTCCCTATCGCTTTGATGATCTGGGGCAGGATGTACTGGCTCTGCTGGATGCGCTGGACGTGGAGCAGGCCGCATTTTGTGGCATTTCCATGGGTGGCCACACGGGGCTGTGGCTGGGCATACATGCTGCTGCACGGCTGAGTGCGCTGGTGGTGTGCAACAGCGCGGCACGGATTGGTACGCAGCCCGCTTGGCAGGAGCGTGCCGCAATGGTGCGCGCAGGCGGAGCTGCCGGCATGCGCAGCCTGGCTGATTCAGCCCCAGGACGTTGGTTCTCCGCAGGTTTCATTCAGCAGCGCCCAGACGTGGTGCAAGGCGTGCAGGAGGGGTTGGCACAGATCAGCCCAGAAGGCTACGCCGCTTGCTGTGAAGCCCTGGCCACTTCCGATCTGCGTGCCGACCTGGGCTTGATCACAACGCCTACGCTGTTGCTCGCAGGCGCGGTTGACCCTGTCACCACGGTGGCCGATGCCCAGGCCATGCAAGCGGGGATTGCACGTGCGCAACTGGCGGTGCTGTCCGCCTCCCATTTGTCGAATCTGGAAGCGCCGGATGACTTTGCCCAAACGGTGCAGAGCTTCATCGGCCACGCTTGAGACGACTTGCCCGCAGCAGTCACACCGGGTGCTGTGCGATGACTGCAGCTAGTGACCCCGCTCCGGGTATTCCCACCCACCCTTTCCCCAATTTCTATCCAAGGACATCACATGCTGTATCTGGTTCACATGATTGTTGAGATCCCTTCCACCATGCCTGCTGAAGAAGCTGCACGCATCAAGGCTGAGGAAAAGGCCTATTCGCAGCGGCTGCAGCAAGAGGGCCAATGGCCACACCTGTGGCGCGTAGTGGGTGAATACGCCAACTACAGCGTGTTCGACGTAGAGAGCAACGATGCGCTGCACGAGGCCCTGAGCCAGCTGCCCTTGTTTCCCTACATGAAGATCACGGTCACCCCGCTGGCCAAACATCCTTCGTCGATCCGCTGATTTCGCGCCGTCACACACAACAACAAACATCTATCCCGGAGACAAGCATGAAGCATCAATTGTTCAAATACACCGTGTCTGCTGCCTTGCTGGCAGCATTTGCTGGACCCGTGCTGGCGCAAACCGATCCCGCGCAATGGCCCAACAAACCGATCAAATGGGTGGTGCCATTCCCACCCGGAGGCGCCATGGACGCGATTGCCCGCACCCTGGGTGAGGTGACTGGCCGCAAGCTGGGGCAGCCGTTTGTGATTGAAAACAAGGCAGGGGCAGGGGGCAACATCGGTTCGGATTTCGTGGCCAAACAGCCTGCTGATGGCTACACGCTGATGATCACCTCCATCGGCATGGCGACCAATGGCGCGTTGTACAAGAAACTGAGCTATGACCCGATCAAGGACTTTGAACCCGTCAGCTTGCTGGCTGTGGTGCCCAACGTCTTGGTGACCCACGCCAGCCAAAAGAACATTCAGAGCGTGAAGGACGTGATCGAGCAGGCCAAAAAGTCGCCGAATAAGCTTACGTATGCTTCTGCGGGGAACGGGACTTCCATCCATTTGGCCGGTGCAAACTTCACGGCATTGACCGGCGTGCAGATGTTGCATGTTCCTTACCGTGGCAGCGGCCCTGCGGTCACGGACCTGCTGGGTGGTCAGGTGGACTTTATGTTCGACAGCATCACATCGGCACGCCCGCATATCCAGGCCGGCAAGCTGCGCGCCCTGGCCGTGACAACCAAGCAGCGCTCGGCATCGTTACCCGATGTGCCGACCGTGGCGGAGGCCGGGGTCCCCGGCTATGAGGTCTCGCCATGGTTTGCGACTTTCATGCCTGCAGGCACGCCAGCGGCGGTTGTGGAAAAGTTGAGCCTGGCCCTCAATGAATCCATGCGCGATCCTGAGGTGAAAAAGCGTCTGGATGCGATTGGTGCCGAGCCGATGGGCACCACCCCGCAGGTGCTGCGCACCCACCTCAAGCAAGAGACGGAGCGCTGGACCCAATTGATCAAGACCGCCGGCATTTCAGCGGATTGAGTGCGAGCAGCAAGAGCCGCTAACGCCGCCCAGCAAATCGAAGATTTGCGCCTGAGACGAGGCGTGAAGCCGCAGGCAGTACCAGCGGATGACATGGCAAAACAACGACATATCAAGGGTTGCGTTAACGGATCTCAATCCACTGCGGCTGCATGGGCGGGAGCAGGCTTCGAACGTTCGAGCACGCTGGGGCTGGAGGCTGGCATTGGCCAACCCCAGCAGGACAATTCAACGACCCGGCAAGCAGTGGCTCACTGGCTTCTGGCGTGGGTGGGCCATAAGCCGGTGTACCCCGTACAAGATGTTGTCGCAGTATTGGCCTGGGCCGTTCGGTCTTGACCAGGGAGGTCAGCGTGCTGCGCATTAGCGGCACTGTCAGAGCAAGCTCCACGTGCGAGGTGCATTCGATAGGCAAATGCTGCGGAATGAAGATGGTGCAGGGCTTGCCCAATCGCGGTACGCACCCAGTCTCGTTGCGCTGTTTGGACTGGGGTGCTGGCACAGGTCAGCACCAATCGTCTGTGAAGCACCTCACTCACTTTTGTACCCCCGCAAAAAACAAAACCCCGCTATGCAGAACATAGCGGGGTTTCCTTATTTCAATGGTGCCGGAGACATGAATCGAACACGCGACCTTCTCATTACGAATGAGCTGCTCTACCGACTGAGCTACACCGGCAACAGGTAAAGATTATAGTTACTTTTGGTCGGCTTCGAGGTGATAGCGGGTCACGCGTTCGACTTCATTCTTGGAGCCCAGCACCACGGACACGCGCTGGTGCAGTTCGGTGGGCTGGATGTCCAGGATGCGCTCGCGGCCGTTGGTGGCGGCGCCGCCGGCCTGCTCGATCAGCCAGCTCATGGGGTTGGCTTCGTACATCAGGCGCAGCTTGCCGGCCTTTTGGGGCTCGCGCTTGTCCCAGGGGTACATGAAGATGCCGCCACGGCACAGGATGCGGTGGACGTCGGCCACCATGGCCGCCACCCAGCGCATGTTGAAGTTCTTGCCGCGCGGCCTTCTTCACCGGCCAGGCATTCGTCGATGTAGCGCTTGACCGGGGCATCCCAGTGGCGCATGTTGGACATGTTGATGGCGAATTCCTTGGTGTCCTCGGGGATCTTGACGTTTTCCTCGATCAGGATGAAGGAGCCTTGCTCGCGGTCCAGCGTGAACATGGCCACGCCGTCGCCCACGGTCAGCACCAGGGTGGTCTGGGGGCCGTAGATGCAGTAGCCGGCCGCCACCTGGTGGGAGCCCGATTGCATGAAGTCGCTGTCGTGCACGCCAGGGTGGCCTTCAGGCTTCTTGAGCACGCTGAAGATGGTGCCGATGGACATGTTGATGTCGATGTTGGACGAGCCATCCAGCGGGTCGAACATCAGCAGGTATTCGCCCTGGGGATAGCGGTTGGGCACCACGTAGATGCCTTCCATCTCCTCCGAGGCCATGGCCGCCAGGTGGCCGCCCCATTCGTTGGCTTCGATCAGCGTTTCGTTGGCGATGATGTCCAGCTTCTTCTGCACTTCGCCCTGCACGTTCTCGCTGCCGGCGGTGCCCATGACGTCACCCAGTTCGCCCTTGTTCACGGCAAAGCTGATGCGCTTGCAGGCGCGGGCGACGACTTCCAGCAGCAGGCGCAGCTGGGGGGGGATGCGGCCATCGGCGCGTTGCTGTTCGACCAGATAACGGGTCAGGCTGACACGACGTGTCATAAGAATTCTCCTTTGGGCACCCTGTGACAGGGTGTCTTAACTCTAAAAAAGGAGCTGTCAGCGCTTGTTGGCCAAGCGCTGACAGCCATTTTGATGCTCAATCGCCGAGGGCGCGGGTGACCACCTCGCGCACGTCGTTGCTCAGGTCCGGCTTGGCTGCCACGCGGGCAATCGCTTCGCGGGCGGCCGTGCGGTAGGGCTCGGCCAGCTTGCTCCAGCGGTCCAGGGCGCGCGCCAGGCGGGCCGCGACCTGCGGGTTGATGGCGTCGAGCTCCAGCACACGTTCGCTCCAGAACACGTAGCCGGCGGCATCGGTGCGGTGGAAGGCCCCGGGGTTGGCGCTGCAGTAGCTGAAGATCAGGCTGCGTGCGCGGTTGGGGTTCTTGAGGCTGAAGTCCGCATGCTTCATCAGCTGCTTGACGGCAGGCAGCACCTGGCCGCCGCGGTCGCAGTTGCTGGCTTGCAGGCTGAACCACTTGTCGATGACCAGGGGCTCGCTCTTGAACAGGGCGTGGAAGCGTTCCAGCGCGGGCTTGGCCAGCTCGGCGCCGCTGTTCACCAGGGCCGACAAGGCGTTGAAGCGGTCGGTCATGTTGCCCGCATCCTTGAAGCGCTGGTAGGCCTTGCCGGGCCAGACCGTATCGCCGCTGGTGCGCGCCGCCAGGCACAGCATCAGCAGGGCGCTGCCCGTGAGGGCGCGGCGCCCGCACGAGATGGGGTCGGGCTGGTAGGCACCGGTGGCGCTGTGGGTGTCGAAGGCCCAGGCCCAGTCGGCCTGCAGGGCTTCGGCCAGTTGCTGGCGCATGGATTCACGCACGGCGTGGATGCGCTGCGGATCGACCATGTCCAGCTGCTCGGCGATGTAGCTTTCGGCCGGCAGTGTCAGCACCAAATCCTTGTAGGCGGCATCCAGCGCCGGGTGGCGCAGCACGTCACGCAGGGCGGCCACAAAGTCACCGGGCAGGATGTCGGCTGCCACGCCGCCGTCTGCACGCACGGCGTGCAGCGCGTAGCGCAGGGCCAGGCGCTGTCCGGCTTCCCAGCGGTTGAAGGCATCGCTGTCGTGGGCCAGCTGGGTCAGCAGTTCGGCATCGCTGCCGTCGTAGTCCAGCACCACCGGCGCGCTGAAGCCGCGCAACAGCGAAGGCACCGGGGCTTGCGTCACGCCGGTGAAGACCCAGGTCTGTGTGGCTTCGGTCAGCACCAGCGTCTGGCTGGCGGCGGTGGCGTCCGTGCCTTGTAACTGCAGGGGCAGGGCGCTGCCGTCCTGGCCCAGCAGGCCGATTTCGACGGGGATTACAAACGGCAGCTTGTCGGCCTGCCCGGGCGTGGCGGCGCAGCTTTGCGACAGGGTCAGCGCATAGGTCTGGGCGGCGGCATCGTACTGGCCGCGGGCGTGGACCACGGGCGTGCCCGACTGGCTGTACCAGCGCTTGAACTGTTCCAGGTGCTGGGCCAACGCGCTGCCGGGGTTGGCGTCGGCGATGGCCTGCACGAAGTCGTCGCAGGTCACGGCCTGGCCGTCATGGCGCTCGAAATACAGCTTCATGCCCTGGGCAAAACCGTCGCGTCCGACCAGGTTGTGCTGCATGCGCACCACTTCCGAGCCCTTCTCATAGATCGTGACGGTGTAGAAGTTGTTGATCTCGATGTAGCTGTCCGGGCGCACGGGGTGGGCCATGGGGCCGGCATCCTCGGGGAACTGCACGGTGCGCAGCACGCGCACGTCCTCGATGCGCTTGACGGCGCGGGCCGAGGGGGTGCCCGCCATGTCCATGCTGAATTCCTGGTCGCGGAAGACGGTCAGGCCTTCCTTCAGGCTCAGCTGGAACCAGTCGCGGCAGGTGATGCGGTTGCCGGTCCAGTTGTGGAAGTACTCGTGGCCCACCACGCTTTCCACGTTGGCGAAGTCCACATCGGTCGCCGTTGATTGGCTGGCCAGCACGTACTTGGTGTTGAAGATGTTCAGGCCCTTGTTCTCCATGGCGCCCATGTTGAAGTCGCTGGTGGCGACGATCATGAAGCGGTCCAGGTCCAGGCTCAGGCCAAAGCGCGCCTCGTCCCATGCCACGGAGTGCATCAGGGCGTTCATGGCGTGCTCGGTCTTTTCCAGGTCGCCGGGGCGCACGAAGACCTGCAGCAGGTGCTCGCGGCCAGCGCGGCTCTTGATCTTCTGCTCGCGGGCGACCAACTGGCCCGCCACCAGCGCAAACAGGTAGCAGGGCTTTTTGTGCGGGTCGACCCACTTGGCAAAGTGGCGGCCGTCGTCCAGTGGGCCTGCGTCCACCAGGTTGCCGTTGGACAGCAGCACGGGGTAGTCATGCCGGTTGGCGCGCAGCGTCACGGTGTACAGGGCCATGACGTCGGGGCGGTCGAGGAAGTAGGTGATGCGGCGGAAGCCCTCAGCCTCGCACTGCGTGAAGAACGTGCCTTCACTCACATACAGGCCCATGAGTTTGGTGTTCTTCGCGGGCGCGCAGGTGGTGAAGATTTCCAGTTCGACGGGGTCGCTGCCCTCGGGCAGGTTCTCCAGCACGAGCTGGCTGCCATCCATCTTGAACGAGGTGCCGCCGCCGTTGACCATGACGCGCGCCAGGTTCAGCTCGTCGCCATCCAGGCGCAGCGCCTGGGCGGGCACGCCGGGGTTGCGACGGATGCACATCTTGTTGAGCACGCGCGTCTTGGCGGGGTCCAGGTCGAAGGTTAGGTCGACGGTTTCAATCAACCAGGCCGGTGCCTGGTAGTCAGCACGGTAAATGGCTGAGGCTTGTCCTTCACGCAGCATGAAAGCTCCCCTTATAGGCCTTGCTTGAGCGAGGCTTCGATGAATACGTCCAGGTCGCCGTCCAGCACCTTCTGGGTCGCCGAAACTTCAACGTTGGTGCGCAGGTCCTTGATGCGGCTGTTGTCCAGCACGTACGAGCGGATTTGGTGGCCCCAGCCCACATCGGTCTTGGTGTCTTCGAGCTTTTGCTGCTCTTCCATGCGCTTGCGCATTTCAAAGTCATACAGGCGCGAGCGCAGGCGTTGCCACGCGACATCGCGGTTGCTGTGCTGCGAGCGACCATCTTGGCACTGCACCACGATGCCGGTCGGGATGTGGGTCAGGCGCACTGCCGAGTCGGTCTTGTTGATGTGCTGACCACCGGCGCCGGAAGCACGGTAGGTGTCGGTGCGCACGTCGGCGGGATTGATGTTGATTTCGATCGAATCATCAATCTCGGGATAGACGAACAGCGAGGAGAAGCTGGTGTGGCGACCGCCCGAGGAGTCAAACGGCGACTTGCGCACCAGACGGTGCACGCCGGTTTCGGTGCGCAGCAGGCCGTAGGCGTATTCGCCTTCGATCTTGATCGTCGCACTCTTGATGCCGGCCACGTCGCCGGGCGTTTCGTCCTCGACCGTGGCCTTGAAGCCCTTGCGTTCGGCGTACTTCAGGTACTGGCGCAGCAGCATGCTGGCCCAGTCGCAGGCTTCCGTGCCGCCCGCACCCGCCTGGATGTCGACGAAGCAGTTCAGCGGGTCGGCCTCATGGCGGAACATGCGGCGGAACTCCAACTCCTCGATCAGTGGGCGCAGCTTGCCGGCCTCGCCCTCGATGGTTTCCAGGCCGGCGTCATCGCCTTCTTCCTTGCTCATCTCGAACAGCTCGGCATTGTCGGCCAGCTCGGTGGTGAGCTTTTGCAGGGTCAGCACGACCGCGTCCAGGGACTTTTTTTCCTTGCCCAGTTCCTGGGCCTTCTTGGGATCGTTCCAGACGTTGGGGTCTTCCAGCGAGGCGTTTACCGTGCGCAGGCGTTCGTATTTCGCATCGTAGTCAAAGATACCTCCGTAGGTCTTCTGTCCGGGTGGACAGGTCGGCGAGGGTGGCTTCGATTTGGTTGATGCGTTCGGCTTCCATGTGTATTCCTTGTGTGTGACTGTGCTGCGCGGCAAGGCCTGTCGGTGGTCGGACTTCATGGCGTCGCTCGCGCAAAGGCGTGATTTTCGCATGTAGACGGAGACACTGCCCCAATAAGGCACTCGCGCCGCAGGTTTGTGGCGGTCGGCGCCAGGGAATGGGGGCCGTGGGTACAAACAACAACGCCACAGCGTGCAAAGGCTGTGGCGTTGGGCGGGCGGTGGCGTCAATGCGCAGGCGGTGGCGCTGCCGGTGGTGGCGGAGGCAGGTCTCTTTCGTCCATGGTGAGCGTCTGCAGATCCAGCGTGGTGAAGTCGGCCGGGGCCGAGGCAGCGGGAGAAGTGCTGTTCCAGTCCAGGGACAGCTCCTGCATCAGCACTTCATCGGGCGAGAAGTGGGAAGGGCTTTGGAACGGCGAGTCGCCAGGCAACTCCGTGGCCGCCAGTGGGGACTGCGCGGGGGCCGCAGTCAGCATGTCCAACTGGGCCGCCTGCAGCGGCAGGGTGACCTCGGGGGGCGCAACCGGCGCGCGTGGCGCCGGCGTCGTGCGCAGCGACAGGAAGGCGTCATCCGGCAGAAAGCTGGCGGGGGCTGCCACCGGCACAGCAGCCGGGGCGTCGAACACCACCTCGGGCAGGGGCACTTCGGTAGGTGCGGTGCGGATGCGACCCGGCATCTGTCCCCGGCTGGAGGCCGGGGTGGTCTGGGCCACGTTGTACAGCATCAGCAGGTCATCAAAGGCCGCCAGATCGAACCGGACTTCAGTGTCGGCAAGCGCGGTGGCAGGGTTGTGGACGATCAGGCTGCGCAGCAGGGGCTGCACGTCATCGGTGGGCCACAAGGCCTCGATCTTGCCCAGCACCTCGGGGTAGCCGCTCCACAGGTCGCGCCCTTTGCGCGAGAAGCCCAGGAAAGAGGGCACCTGCACGTTGAAATGCGCCTGGAATTGTTCGCGCGCCTGCTCGTAGGCATCGGTGCGGCTCAGGCGGTAGAGCAGCTGCAGCAGCTCCAGATAGGCCAGGGGCGAGGACGCCTGGTGCTGTGCAATGTGCGACTGCAGGATGTCGACCGCCTGGTCGTTTTCGCCAATCGAAGCGTAGAACTCGGCCTGCTCCTGCACATCGAACAGGGCCTGCGCGGTCAGCATCTCGACTAGGGAGGTGTCAGGTGGTGCCGCTGGTGCGCGGGCTGGCGCGGCCTCTGCCACCTGGCTGGGCAGCTCTTGCAGTTGCGGAGGCTCGGGCAGAGGGGGCTCTTGCGACACTGCTACCACTGCAGGCGCAGCCATGGCTGGCGCAGTCGCTGCGATGATGGTTTCGGTGGCTTCAGGCAGCGGGGGCTCGGGCTGTTGTGCAGCCGCCGGCACCAGCGGGGGCACGGGGGCTGGTGCGGTCGCGGGTGTTGGCGCAGCTTGCAGCGCGGCCTCGGCCGGGTCTGTCGTCGGGTGGGCGGCCGCCAGCACGGTTTCGGCCCAGGCGTGTTGCGAGTTTTGGCGTTCCTGCTTGATGCGCTGCAGCAGCCACGCAATGCAGGCCAGGGACAACGCCAGCAAACCCAGCAAGACATGCACCCAGGCTGGCAGGCCCTGCTGCTCCGCCTGGGCCAGCTGGGTGTTCAGCTTCAGCAGTTCGGTCTGGTTGTTCTTGAGCTGCGATTGCAGGCCCAGCAGTTGCTCCTCCAAGGTCTGCAGGCGCTGGGCATTGGTGTCCAGCAAGGCCTGGGTCTGGGCGTCGATGCGGGGTTCGGTGGGTTCGGCGCTCGCCGGGGCCTCGGGCGCCGTCTGGGGGCTGCCCAGCCCTTCCAGGGGTTCCATGCGCAAGCGCGGCTGTGTGGTCGCCGCGGGCTCTGCCGCACTGGGGGCTGGTGCCGTGACCGCGGGCGCTGCAGGGGGAGCGCGACCGTGTTGCTGGCGCTG
>NZ_JAZHFR010000056.1:0-23734 GCF_036541385.1 Comamonas sp. GCA5
ACAAAAACATAGCGGCGCTTGTCCTCATCGTGCATCTGGGGCAGGTACTTCACATCTACATGTACATAGCCAGGCTCATACGCCTTGAAGGGTTTGTGCTCGCCCTCAGGCTTGGGCTGTACGGGCAATCTGGAGTGGCCTCGTCTGCGCAGCAAGCGATCCAGCGCCGAGCGGCTCATGGCCGGCTCAATGAACTCTCGCACCACCGCCAATAAGTCATCCAGAGGTAGCCGCAGCTGGCTGCGCAGATAAATAACCAGCTCTTCCTGCCCTGCATTGAGAGTCGTTTGCAGGCGGTGGGCCGTGTGGCTGGCGTCATGCACCGTGGTTCTGCCCCGCCACTTACGCACGGTCCCTATGCCAATGCCGTATTGCTGCGCCAACTCTCGATCAGTACCACTGGCTTGCTGCAATGCCAAACGGGTGGCAGGTGTGGTCGTAGCGTTCTTGTGAAGGCTGATCAGCATGGCAACTCCTTGGCACGGGATTGCCATGTTGCCAGAACTGCTTGCAGTACCTCTCGGCCATGCAGCAACGGACGCTTGTTTTTAAGCAGCCAATCGTCCGGGACCCGACAATTAGGTGATGCAAAAAATAATCATCAAAGCCCCCAGGCCGTGTGCCTGAATACCGCCCGCCACCTCACGGCGACGCCCCTGGGCCAGTGGGGGCATTCCGCGGCCCAGGGGCACTTTGTTTTCATAGCTGTCAGCGCTCACCAGACAAGCGCTGACAGCCTATTTAGCACTTAACGCGCCGTGGTGTCGCTGGCGATGGGGATGTAGAACTCCCCGCCCGTGCGGTTGAACTCCTCGGCCTTGGCCTGCATGCCGGCGGCAATCCCCTGCTCTTCGGCCACGCCCTGCTGCTTGGCAAAGTCGCGCACCTCCTGGGTGATCTTCATGGAGCAGAACTTGGGTCCGCACATGCTGCAGAAGTGGGCGACCTTGGCGCTGTCCTTGGGCAGGGTCTCGTCGTGGAAGGCGCGCGCCGTGTCGGGGTCCAGGCCCAGGTTGAACTGGTCTTCCCAGCGGAAGTCGAAACGCGCTTGCGACAGTGCATCGTCGCGCGAACGCGCACCCGGATGGCCCTTGGCCACATCGGCAGCGTGGGCCGCAATCTTGTACGCAATGATGCCCTGCTTGACGTCGTCGCGGTCAGGCAGGCCCAGGTGCTCCTTGGGCGTGACGTAGCACAGCATGGCCGTGCCAAACCAGCCGATCATGGCCGCGCCGATGGCCGACGCGATGTGGTCGTAGCCGGGGGCGATGTCGATGGTCAGCGGGCCCAGGGTGTAGAACGGCGCCTCGTGGCAGTGCTTGAGCTGCTCGGTCATGTTGGCCTGGATCATGTGCATGGGCACGTGGCCGGGGCCTTCAATCATGGTCTGCACGTCGTGCTTCCAGGCCACTTGCGTCAGCTCGCCCAGGGTCTTGAGTTCGGCGAACTGGGCTTCGTCGTTGGCGTCCGAGGCACAGCCAGGGCGCAGGCCGTCACCCAGGCTGAAGGACACATCGTACTGCTTCATGATGTCGCAGATGTCCTCGAAGTGCTCGTACAGGAAGCTTTCGCGGTGGTGGGCCATGCACCACTTGGCCATGATGGAGCCGCCGCGCGAGACGATGCCGGTGCGGCGCTGGGCCGTGAGGTGGATGTAGGCCAGGCGCACGCCGGCGTGGATGGTGAAGTAGTCCACGCCCTGCTCGGCCTGCTCGACCAGGGTGTCGCGGAAGATCTCCCAGGTCAGGTCTTCGGCAATGCCGCCGACCTTCTCCAGCGCCTGGTAGATGGGCACGGTGCCAATCGGCACGGGCGAGTTGCGCACGATCCAGTCGCGTGTGGTGTGGATGTTCTTGCCGGTGGACAGGTCCATCACGTTGTCCGCCCCCCAGCGGATGGCCCAGACCAGCTTTTCCACCTCTTCTTCGATACTCGAGGTCACGGCCGAATTGCCGATGTTGGCGTTGATCTTGACCTTGAAGTTGCGCCCGATGGCCATGGGCTCGATCTCGGGGTGGTTGATGTTGGCCGGGATGATGGCGCGGCCGCGCGCCACTTCGTCGCGCACGAATTCGGGCGTGATGATCTTGGGAATGGCGGCGCCCAGGCTGTTGCCGGCCAGGCGCAGTTCGCGGGCCGCGTCCTGCTGGTACTGCGCCATCCATTCACGGCGGCCGTTCTCGCGCAGGGCCACGTATTCCATCTCGGGCGTGATGATGCCGCGCTTGGCATAGTGCATCTGGGTCACATTCTGGCCCGATTTGGCACGGCGCGGCTGGCGCTGCAGCGCGGCCGCCTCGGCGCGCAGCTGGGCCACGCGCGCGTCTTCCTCGCCACGCTTGCCACCGTCGTCCAGCGCCACGCGCGGGCGGCCCACGTAGAACTCGCTGTCACCGCGCGCTTCGATCCAGGCACCGCGCACGCTGGCCAGGCCCTGGCGCACGTCGATATGGGCGGTGGGGTCGGTGTAGGGGCCCGAGGTGTCGTAGACGCTGACCTGCTCGCCGTTGGTCAGCGCGATGTCGCGCACCGGCACGCGCAGATCCGGGTGGATGGCTCCGCTCAGGTAGCTTTTGGTGGATGCCGGAAATGGCTGGCGCGACTGGGCCAGCAGGTCGGCGAAACGGGCGGCATCGGGGGCATTGCCGGCGGCGGGCGTAAAGATGGCATCGGGGGCGTTCATTGCGGTCTCCAAAAAGCGTGTGAAGTTCATCAAACGCTCCGTGGAGTGCTGGGCCGCTCTGATGGCGTGGGAGATGGCTAGCGCCATCCACCTTCGCCTGCTCCTGGCTCCAGCCCTGGCATTGCTCCCACAATGCCTGACCGACGCCACCGGAATCGACCGATTCCGACCAAGGCTGACACGCCCGGTGTTCCATCCCCAAAAGACAAAACCCCAGTGCGCGAGGCGCCTGGGGTTTGCTGTGCCTGGGGATGGTGGGCACCTGCCTGGCCTTGCAAAAGCCCATGTGCCTGTCCATTCCTGGCCCTGCTTCAGGGTCCCGCTCTTCTTCCGCCGGTATGAACCGGATCAAGTTCGTCGGGTTCGCTGGCCACTGTTTTCACAGTGGTTCGCATCTCAGCGCTTTCGCACACCCCGGAGCAGCCGTGAGTATAGGCGCATCTGCGCCGGCGCAGGACACCGGGCAAACGCCTAGGCTTTCAGCACCAAAACCGACTCCAGCGCTTGCTAGGCATTCGCTGGCAGCTATCAATGCTGAAAATCAGACCACGATGGCACTGGCCGATCCGACCTGCTTGCGCAGCTCGAACTTCTGGATCTTGCCCGTGCTGGTCTTCGGCAGTTCGCCAAACACCACCGCGCGCGGCACCTTGTAGCCGGCCAGGTGCTGCTTGCAGTGGGCCACGATGTCGGCCTCGCTGACCTGGGCGCCCGGCTTGATTTCCAGGAAGGCACACGGTGTCTCGCCCCACTTGGGGTCGGGCTTGGCCACCACCGCCGCCGCCAGCACGGCGGGGTGGCGGTAGAGCACGTCTTCGACCTCGATCGAGGAGATGTTCTCGCCGCCGGAGATGATGATGTCCTTGCTGCGGTCCTTGATCTGGATGTAGCCATCGGGGTACTGCACGGCCAGATCGCCGCTGTGGAACCAGCCACCGCGGAAGGCATCGTCCGTGGCGCTGGGGTTCTTGAGGTAGCCCTTCATGGCGATGTTGCCGCGGAACATGATCTCGCCCATGGTCTCGCCATCCTGGGGCACGGGCTGCAGGGTCTCGGGGTCCATGACCCGCACTTCGCGCTGCAGGTGGTAGCGCACGCCCTGGCGGGCATTGAGGCGGGCACGCTCGCCAATGTCGAGCTGGTCCCAGCGCGCATGCTTGGCGCAGACGGTGGCGGGGCCGTAGGTTTCGGTCAGGCCATAGACGTGGGTCAGGTCGAACCCCATGGCCTCCATGCCTTCGATCATCGAGGCCGGGGGCGCGGCACCGGCCACCATGGCCTTCACCCCGGCAGGGATGCCCTCTTTCAGCTCGGCCGGCGCATTCACCAGCAGGGATTGCACGATGGGCGCGCCACAGTAGTGGGTGACGCCGTGCTCGCGCATGGCGTCAAAGATGGCCTTGGCCTCGACCCGGCGCAGGCAGACATTGACCCCGGCGCGGGCCGCCACGGTCCAGGGGAAGCACCAGCCATTGCAGTGGAACATGGGCAAGGTCCACAGGTAGACGCTGTGCTTGGGCATGTCCCACTCCAGCACGTTGCTGATGGCGTTGATGGCCGCACCGCGGTGGTGGTAGACCACGCCTTTGGGGTTGCCGGTGGTGCCGCTGGTGTAGTTGAGGGCAATCGCATCCCACTCGTCCTCGGGCAGCTCCCAGGCATAGGCGGCATCGCCCTGGGCCACAAAGTCCTCGTAGCGGATGCTGCCGACCTGCACGGCGGCCTCGCCGTACAGGGCATCGTCCACCTGGATCACCAGGATGGGTTGGGTGCGTTCGCGCAGCTGCAGGGCCTTCGCGATCACCGGCGCGAACTCGGGGTCCACGATCAAGGCCTTGGCTTCGCCGTGGTCCAGCATGAAGGCCAGGGCCTCGGCATCCAGGCGCGTGTTCAAGGTGTTCAGCACCGCCCCGGCCATGGGCACGCCAAAGTGGGCTTCCACCATGGGCGGCGTATTCGGCAGGATCACGGCCACGGTGTCGTTCTTGCCAATCCCGGCCTGGCGCAGGCTGCTGGCCAGCTGCCGGCAACGCGCATAGGTCTGCGCCCAGGTCTGGCGCAAGTCGCCGTGGATGATGGCCAGGCGCTCGGGATAGACGCTGGCGGTGCGCTCCAGAAAGCTCAGCGGGGTCAGCGCTGCAAAGTTGGCGGCATTGCGATCCAGGTGTTGGTCGAAGGTGCTGGTCATGGCTGTTGTCTCCCTGTGGGTTGTGATTTTTGACGTGGCCGTATGTTGGCATACCGCCGGCCGCACGCATGCTAAGCGTGGACCCCCAGGGTCCGCAAGTCACTTGACAAACCGGCAACGGCCCTAGGTTTGATGCGGCGCAATGTCACAAATTTCAGTATCCAGTGAAATGGGATTGCCATCTGGACTGGGTCTAAGCCAAGTCATCCATGGGAACACCCTGTGTGCATCCTGAGGTCGCACCGCCAGACGGAGCAGATGGCCACGGTCCGCTCGATCCGAGTTGTCCCTGCCTTTGAAAACGACAAGTGCTTTGGAGCCACACATGAAACTCAAACTGCGCCCCCTCGTTGCTGCTGCCATGACCGTTGCAGCCCTGGCATCCGCCGCCACCTGGGCGATGTCCCCCAACAACGAGCCAATCTCTCCCCTGGTCGCCCACAAGGTGACCAACCCCGCGATGGTGGAACTGGGCAAGAAGCTGTGGTTCGATCCACGCCTGTCCAAGTCCGGCTTCATTTCGTGCAACTCCTGCCACAACCTGTCCATGGGCGGCAGCGACAACCTGAAGACCTCGATCGGCCACAACTGGGCCGAAGGCCCCATCAATTCGCCCACAGTGCTGAACTCCAGCTTGAACGTGGCCCAGTTCTGGGATGGCCGTGCCGCCAACCTGAAGGAACAAGCCGGCGGTCCGATTGCCAACCCCATGGAGATGGCGTTCACCCACGAACTGGCGGTGGACATGCTGAACTCCATCCCCGGCTACCTGGGCGAGTTCAAGCAGGTGTTCAAGAAGGACAAGATCGACATCGACCAGGTGACCGATGCGATCTCCGCCTTCGAAGAAACCCTGGTGACCCCCAACTCGCGCTTTGACAAGTGGCTCAAGGGCGACCAGAAGGCACTGAGCAAGGACGAGCTGGAAGGCTACAAGCTGTTCCGCGACAGCGGCTGCGTGGCCTGCCACAACGGCACGGCCGTGGGCGGCAACTCCTTCCAGCGCATGGGCGTGGTCGAAGCCTACAAGACCAACAACCCCGCCGAAGGCCGCGTGGCAGTGACCGGCACCGATGCCGATCGCTTCAACTTCAAGGTCCCCACCCTACGCAACGTCGAGCTGACCTACCCCTACTTCCACGACGGTGCGGCGGACACACTGAGCGAAGCCGTGGACACCATGGGCCGCATTCAGCTGGGCAAGAAGTTCACGCCCCAGGAAAACGCCAAGATCGTGGCCTTCCTGAAGACCCTGACCGGCGATCAGCCCCAGCTGACCATGCCCATCCTGCCGCCCTCCAGCGACAAGACCCCGCGCCCCCAGCCTTTCGCTAAAAAGTAAGAACGCTTGGTCCTCGGGACTTTGCGCTGACTTTTGAGCGCGCATTCATCCGCCAAGGTGCTGCAGCGCCTTGTGCGGATGTCGCTTCTTCAGGTTCTCACCACCCACCGACATGACAGCCCAGCCTCTTTCCACCTCCCACACCACCACCCCACACGCCCTGGAAGCCCGGCTGCGCAGCGCGGACATCCAGCCAACACGCCAGCGCATGGCGATTGCCCAGGTGCTGCTGCATGCCCCCGTGCACCTGGCGGCCGACGACATCCTGGCCGCAGCACGCAAGCTGCTGCCCAGCCTGTCCCGGGCCACCGTCTACAACACCTTGCCGCTGTTTGTCGAAAAAGGCCTGCTGCGTGCCTTGCGCCTGGATCCCGAGCGCACGGTCTACGACTCCCGCACCGACACGCACTCGCACATTTACCACGAAGACACGGGGACCCTGGAAGACCTGCCGGCAGAAATGCTGCAGTGGCCCAGCATTCCCGACATTCCCGCACACCTGGAGCTGGTCGGTCTGGATCTCATCGTGCGTGTCCGCCAGAAAACCGTGCACCCCCAGCCCCAGTGACGCCATTTTTCCGGGTCAATGACTGACATCCCGGGTGGGGTATTTGCAAAAACACCAATGACAAATCTTGCCATTCAATAATTACAGAAATCTATTAATTATTTAAAGATCAACCACTTAAAACAAAAATACACCTCTCAAAGAATGCCTTTTATCACCAAAAGAAAACATGTTTTATATAAGACATCTTTTACGAAAAAATGGCCTTTCTGCTGACAGACTGCCATTTCGTTCCTACAATTCATCCCATCGCCACACACAGTGCGGCGAGACAAACAAATGAGGAATGCTCTGGGACTCACCAGAGCGGAGGAGGCCAGGCCTGCATCACCGATGCAGGCCTTTTTTCTTGGACCACATAAAAAAACTCCACCCAGCGCCCTGGGCGCACTGGATGGAGTTTTTCAAGGGTGCGCGACGTCGAGAATCAGCCCGTGTTGCGCAAGCCGGCCGCTATCCCGTTGATCGAGATATGGATGCCGTTTTTCAGGCGTTCGTCCACCTGGCCGGCACGCCAGCGCCGCACCAGCTCCACCTGCAGGTGGTGCAGCGGGTCAATATACGGAAACCGGTGGCGAATCGAACGTGCCAACGCCGGGTTGCTGGCCAAACGATCCTTTTCTTCCGTGATGCGCGCCAAGGCATCGGTGGTGCGCAGCCACTCGGCCTCGATGCTGGAGAAGATGCGCTTGCGCAGGCGGGCGTCGGTCACCAGCTCGCTGTAGCGCGATGCCAGGGCCAGATCGCTTTTGGCGATGACCATGTCCATGTTCGACAGCAGCGTGCGGAAAAACGGCCACTGGCGGTACATTTTTTGCAGCAATGCCAGCTGACGGCGTGGATCCGCCCCCTCCAGCTGCACAAAGGCCTCCACCGCAGAACCAAAGCCATACCAGCCTGGCAAGGTCAAGCGGCACTGCCCCCAGCTGAACCCCCAGGGGATGGCACGCAGATCTTCAATCGCCTGCGTGGCTTTGCGTGACGCCGGGCGTGAGCCGATGTTGAGTTCGGCAATCTCCCGGATGGGTGTGGAGCCGAAGAAGTAGTCGGCAAACCCCGGGGTCTCGTACACCAGCTTGCGATAGGCCGCCATGCTGGCCTGGGACAGCTGCTCTGCCGCCTGCAGATAGGCCTTGGTGGCCGGCTTGGTGGGCTGCAGCAACGTGGCCTCCAGCGTGGCGGCAACCAGGGTCTCCAAGTTGCGCCGGCCGATCTCCGGATTCGCATACTTGGAGGCAATCACCTCGCCCTGCTCGGTCAGACGGATCTGGCCGCGCACGGTGCCCGGGGGCTGCGCCAGGATGGCCTGGTAGCTGGGGCCACCGCCCCGGCCCACCGTGCCGCCACGGCCATGGAACATGCGCAGCCGCAAGCCATGCTGCTGGCCCAGTTGATCGAACAGCTCCACCAGCGCCAGCTCGGCCTGGTACAGCTCCCAGTTGCTGGTGAAAATGCCGCCATCCTTGTTGCTGTCGCTGTAACCCAGCATGATGTCCTGCACGCCGCCCGAACGCTGCAGCAGCGCGGCCACACCGGGGATGGCGTAGTAGGCCTGCATGATGTCGGCAGCGGCACGCAGATCACCGATGGTCTCAAACAAGGGCACGACGATCAGATCCAGTCGGGCATCCGGCTGGTCCAGGCAGCCCTGCAGCAGGCCCACCTCTTTTTGCAGCAGCAGCACTTCCAACAGGTCGCTGACCGTTTCGGTGTGGCTGATGATGTAGTGGATGATGGCATCCCGCCCGTAACGGGCACGCATCTCCTTGGCCGCCTCGAAAATCGCCAGTTCGCTGCAGGCCAACTCCGAATACTGGCCGGCCACCACGCGCAGTGGCCGTGGCTCCTGCAACAAGCGCTGCAGCAACGCGCACTTGTGGGCCTCATCCAGCTGCGCATAGTTGGCGTCGACCTGGGCCACCGCCAGCAGCTCCGCCACCACCGCCTCGTGCTTGTCCGAGCTTTGGCGCAAATCCACCGTCGACAGACAGAAACCGAACACCTTCACCGCGCGGATCAAGGGATTCAGGCGCTGCGCGGCCAGGCTCTCGCCGTGGTGGGCACGCAGGGAATCGCCAATCACCAGCAGATCGTTGAGCAGTTCCTCTGCCTGCACATACGGGTTCTGCGGTGCCACGGCATGGCGGGCCGCTTGCCCCCCGGTCAGGTGTTCCAGCGTTGCGGCCAGGCGCGCATAAATACCGGTCAAGGCACGGCGATAAGGCTCGTCCTGGCGGTGTGGATTGCTGTCCGGGGATGCATTCGCCAGTGCCCGCATCGCTGCCGACACATCCACCAGGCGCGCCGACATGGACAGCTCGGCCCCCAGGTAGTGCACCTCGGTCAGGTAGTGGCGCAGCACCACTTCGCTTTGGCGGCACAGCGCCAGCTTCAGTGTGTCGGCCGTGACATTCGGGTTGCCATCGCGATCCCCGCCAATCCACTGCCCCATGCGCAGGAAGCTGTGGATGGAACGCCCTTCCAGCGCATCCTCCAGCGCGGCATAGATCCTGGGCACTTCGCGCAGAAAGGTGGCCTCGTAATAGCTCAAGGCGTTTTCGATTTCATCGGCCACCGTGAGCTTGGAATACCGCAGCAAGCGCGTCATCCACAGCTGCGCCACGCGGGCACGCAACATGGACTCATTGCTGGCCAGTTCACGCGGCGTGAGTGCGTCCTTGGCGCTGTTGAACAGCTGGGCACGGGCCTGGATGTCATCGCGCTCCACCAGCAGGCGGGCGATGTCGTGCTCGGCCTGCAAGATGCTCTGCCGCTGCACCTCTGTGGGGTGGGCCGTCAGCACCGGGGAGACATAGGCCTGAGCCAGGGTCTGCGCGATCTCATCGGGCGTGATGCCGGCCCAGCGCAGGCGCGACAGGGCCACCTCGACGCTGCCTTCCTGCGTATTGCCGGCACGCTCGTGCACCGCCCGGCGACGGATGTGGTGGCGATCCTCAGCCAGGTTCGCCAGATGAGAAAAGTAGGTGAAGGCACGGATCACACTGACCGTCTGATCCGTGCTCAGCCCCTTGAGCAGCTTCTTCAGCGCCTTGTCGGCCTCATGGTCGTGGTCGCGGCGAAAGGCCACCGACAACTGACGCACCTGCTCGATCAGCTCGTAGACCGCCACCCCTTCCTGCTCGCGAATGATGTCGCCCAGAATGCGCCCCAGCAGACGGATGTCCTCGATCAGCGGCAGATCCTTGTCATGCTTGCGTGCCGCCCTGGCCTGCAAAGAAGCAGCGTTTTGATCTTGGTCGTTCTTTCGCGCAGCAAGCTTTTTCATGAATACTCCCACCGGTTTCTATGGCAACTTGCCATGCTAGCATCCCCCGCTGATCCGAAGGCACACGCCAAACCACTGAAGTCATGACCCTCGCCACACCCCTCCCCCCGCTTGTCATCGCCACCCGTGAGAGCCGCCTGGCGCTGTGGCAGGCCGAACATGTCAAGGCCTTGCTGCAAGCACAGGGACACCAGGTGCAGCTGCTGGGCATGACCACCAAGGGTGACCAGATCCTGGACCGCACCCTGTCCAAGGTCGGTGGCAAGGGGCTGTTCGTCAAGGAACTGGAAGTGGCCCTGGAAGAAGGCAGCGCCCACATCGCCGTGCACTCGCTCAAGGACGTGCCCATGGACATGCCGGATGGCTTTGCCCTGGCCTGCGTGATGGAGCGCGAAGACCCCCGTGACGCCTTCGTGTCACCCCGTTACGCCGACCTGGACGCCCTGCCCCAGGGCGCTGTCGTCGGCACATCCAGCCTGCGCCGCCAGGTGCTGCTGCAGGCGCTGCGCCCCGACCTGAAGATCGAACCCTTGCGCGGCAACCTCGACACCCGCCTGCGCAAGCTGGACGAAGGCCAGTACGACGCCATCGTCCTCGCCGCGGCGGGCCTGAAGCGCCTGGGCATGACCGACCGCATCCGCAGCATCTTCGAACCCACCGCCATGCTGCCCGCCGCGGGCCAGGGCGCCCTGGGCATCGAGATTCGCACCGACCGCCAAGACCTGGCGCAGGCGCTGGCACCGCTGGTCCACCTGCCAACCTGGCTGCGCGTGGCCGCCGAACGTGCCGTCAGCCGCGGCATGGGGGGCAGCTGCTCTGTCCCCCTTGCTGCCCACGCCGTGCTGGACGCAGGCCTGATGCGCCTGGATGCCGCCTGGGGCGACCCCGAAGGCATCCTGCCCCTGGTGCAGGTGCAACAGACAGCCCCAGTTTCCACGCTGGAACAGGCCGAGGCCCTGGGTACGGACGTGGCACGCCGCCTGCAGGCGGGTGGTGCCAAGGTCTGCTCCAACGCCTAGCACTGCCGGATGCTGCCGCTGCTCGTTGTCACCCGTCCACAACCGGACGCCACGCTGTGGGCACAGCAGCTGCAGGCGGCAGGCGTGCCCAGCCACTGCCTGCCCCTGATGGAGATCGGTCCCAGCCGCAGCCCCGCGGCCCAGGCGGCGCTGGCCTGCGCACTGCAACAGCTGGACACCTACAACGCCCTGATGTTCGTCAGCGGCAATGCCGTGCGCTATTTTGCCGACCAGCTGCAGACCACACACCGTGCCTGGCCTGCCCAGGCGCGCATCTGGACACCCGGCCCCGGCACCACCAAGGCCTTGCTGGCCGCCGGCGTACCCCTGTCACAGATCGACCAGCCTGCGGCCGATGCCGCGCAGTTTGACTCGGAGTCCTTGTGGGCCCAGATCCAGACCCAGGTCCGCGCCGGCCAGCGCGTGCTGATCGTGCGCGGTGGCGACGGGCAGGATGCAGCGGGCCGTGGCCGCGTCTGGCTGACCGAGCAGTTGCAGCGCCAAGGCGTGCAGGTTGACTTTGCCCCGGTGTATGAGCGCCACCCCCCCGCCGATGGCACGGGCTTGCTGCAGGACATTGCCGCGTTGCGCGCGCAGAATGCCCTATGGCTGTTCAGCAGCTCCGAATCTGTGCAACATTTGCGATGGAGCAACCCCGCCTGGTCCTGGCAAGCACACACCGCCCTGGCCACCCATCCGCGGATTGCCGAGCAAGCGCGCGACGCGGGTTTCGGCACCGTGATCGACACACCGCCCACCGTGCAAGGCATTGTGGCCTCGATAAAATCATTGCATGACCTCCCCTGACAGCGCCCCCATTGCCTCGCAGGCCGTACCGTTTGAAAAACCCGGCGTCCCCCACGCCGCCACGCCGACTTGGGCGTGGCTGTCCCTGGTGGTCGGCGCCACCGGCCTGGGCTGCAGCCTGATGCTCTGGCAGAAAGTCGATGGCATGCAGGAACAGCTGGCCCGGCAGACGGCCGAGGCCACCACCCAGGCCGTCGAGGCCCGCGCCCTGGCGCGGGAGTCGCAGGACCTGGTGCGGGATGCCAGCGCCAAGCTGTCGGTGATGGAAGCCCGTGTGAACGAGGTCAGCCTGCAGCGCGGCCAGTTGGACACGCTGGTGCAAAACCTCACCCGCTCGCGCGACGAAACCCTGGTGGTGGATCTGGAGTCGGCCATCCGCATGGCCCAGCAACAGGCCCAACTGACGGGGAGCACGGAGCCCTTGGTGGCAGCCCTGCACCACAGCATCAAGCGCCTGGAGCGCTCCACCCAGCCACGCCTGATCACTGTGCAGCAAGCCATGGAACGGGACCTGGAGCGCCTGTCCCGAACCGCAGTCACCGACACCGCCAGCCTACTGGCCCGCCTGGACGACGTGGTGCGCCTGGTCGATGACCTGCACGTGCAAAACAGCGCCCCCCTGCAGGACACCCAGCGGCAACCCGAGCGCAAGGCGCCACAGCCGCAGGCCGCGCAAGATGCCACCCTCACCCCCGCGCAGTGGGCGTGGTGGAGCAACTGGGGCCACAGAATCTGGCAGGGCACGCTTGATGAAGCCCGCGATCTGCTGCGCGTCAGCCGCATCGAGCACGCCGACGCCATGCTGATGGCGCCCGAGCAAGCCTTCTTCCTGCGCGAGAACCTCAAGTTCAAGCTGCTGAACGCCCGCCTGGCCGTGCTGGCGCGCCAGTTCGATGCGGCCCGCGCCGACATCGGTGCGGCCCAGGCCTCGCTGAACAAGTACTTCGAGGTCGGATCGCGCCGCACCCACCAGGCCCAATCGGTCCTGGCCCAGCTGCAGACGCATTTGCAAGCCACCCAACAACCGTCGCTGGAAGACACGCTGACCGCGCTGTCCACCGCAGCGACCGGGCTGTAAGCGCGCGAAAGGACTTCCACCATGATGCGCGCAGCACTTTGGTTTGTCGGCCTGTTCGCCGTGGCCGTCGCACTGGCTTTGTTCGCTGGCAACAACCAGGGCATGGTCAGCCTGTTCTGGCACCCGTACCGGGTGGACCTGTCGCTCAACATGGTGCTGCTGCTGCTGTTCACCGTGTTCGCCCTGGCCTATGCGGCCTTGCGGGCCTTCTCGGCCCTGGTCATGCTGCCCCACCAAGCCAAGCGCTGGCGCCAGCAGCAAAAGGAACGCAACCTCTACCAGGCGCTGGTGGCCAGTTTCTCGCACCTGCAAGCGGGCCGCTATGTGCGGGCGCGCAAGTCGGCGCAGACCCTGCTCAAGCTCAGCGACGAGCTGCGCCACGAGGACGCGCACTTCGCCCAGGACAGCCACCTGCGGGCAATCGCCCACATGCTGGCCGCCGACAGCGCCCATGCCCTGCGCGATGTGGCGGCGCGCGACAGCCATTACGAGCAGGCGCTGGACGATGTGCCGCTCAACGGCAGCCTGCAGCAGCAGGAAATCCGCGAAGGCGCCCAGATGCGTGCCGCGCGCTGGGCCCTGGATGACCGCGATCCCCAGGAAGCCCTGCAGCGCCTGGAGCAGCTGCCCCCCGGCGCCAGCCGCCGCACCATGGCCTTGCGCATCCAGCTGAAGGCCAGCCGCCTGGCACACGCCACGCACTCCGCCCTGGAAACCGCCCGCCTGCTGGCCAAGCACGGCGGCCTGTCCCCGGAAGCGGCCGCCAGCATCATCCGCGGCCTGGTGATCGAACAGATCCAGCACACCCACGATGCCGAGCAACTGCAACAGACTTGGCGCAGCCTGCACCCGGCCGACCGCGACGCGCCCGACATCGCCCTGGCCGCCGCGCGCAAGCTGGTGGAGCTGCAAGGCGACGCCCAGCAAGCGCGCAGCTGGCTGCTGCCGGTGCTGGAGCAGTTCATCCAAGCACCCCAGTCCCTGACCAGCACGCAGACCCTGCGCCTGTTCACCGTCCTGCCGCAGGCGCTGGACGGGCTGGACGCCACCTGGCTGGCCCGGCTGGAAACGGCCCACCGCGCCGCACCGCAGGAGCCCCGGCTGCAATACCTGGCCGGCATGGCCTGCATGGAGCAGCAGTTGTGGGGCAAGGGCGAGCAATTGCTGCAAGGCGCGGTCCAGCGCCTGGACGACGCCGCACTGCGCGCGCGAGCCTGGACGGCCCTGGCCGTTGTGGCCGAACAGCGCGAGGACAGCCAGGCCGCGGCCCAGGCCTGGCGCCAGGCGGCCTTGCAAAACCAGCAATAACCATAGCTGCCAGCGCTTGCTGCACCTGCGTCCAACGCCAATTTGGCTGCAAACAATGCCCTACCCCACCCATCGCTGGGTTGGGTCGGTAAAATCACCCTCAATCCGTCCTTTCAGCTAACAGCTCACCGACGGCATCCCGCACGCTGGATGCCGTTTTCATTTGCGAATCCGCCATGAGTGAATCCATTGCCCAGCCGGGCCTGAACAGCCTGTCCAAATCCTTTGAACCTGCCGCGCTGGAAGCCCACTGGGGCCCCGAGTGGGAAAAGCGCGGTTATGGCAACGCAGGCTACCGCGGCACGGGCGCGCCCAGTGCCGAGGCCACCGCGGCAGGCCACAACTTCGCCATCCAGCTGCCCCCACCCAATGTGACCGGCACGCTGCACATGGGCCACGCGTTCAACCAGACCATCATGGACTCGCTGACGCGCTACCACCGCATGAAGGGCTACAACACGGCCTGGATCCCCGGCACCGACCACGCCGGCATCGCCACCCAGATCGTGGTGGAGCGCCAACTGCAGACCCAGGGCGTGAGCCGCTATGACCTGGGCCGCGACGCCTTCACCCAGAAGATCTGGGAGTGGAAGGAAAAGTCCGGCAACACCATCACCACGCAGATGCGCCGCATGGGCGACACCGTGGACTGGAGCCGCGAGTACTTCACCATGGACGACAAGCTGTCCCAGGTGGTGACCGAGACCTTCGTCAAGCTGTACCAGCAAGGCCTGATCTACCGCGGCAAGCGCCTGGTCAACTGGGACCCGGTGCTGCAGTCGGCCGTGTCCGATCTGGAAGTCGAGAACCAGGAAAAGGACGGTTCGCTCTGGCACATCGCCTACCCGCTGACCAGCGGTGAAGGCCAGCTGGTGGTGGCCACCACCCGCCCCGAAACCATGCTGGGCGACGTGGCTGTGATGGTCCACCCCGAAGACGAGCGCTACCAGCACCTGATCGGCCAGACCGTGACGCTGCCCCTGGTGGGCCGCGAAATCCCGATCATTGCCGACGACTACGTGGACCGCGAGTTCGGCACCGGCGTGGTGAAGGTCACGCCCGCGCACGACCCCAACGACTACCAGGTCGGCCAACGCCACAAGCTGCCCATGATCTGCGTGCTGACGCTGACCGCCACCATCAACGACGAAGCGCCCGAGAAGTACCGCGGCATGGACCGCTTCGTAGCCCGCAAGGCCATCGTCGCCGACCTGGAAGCCCTGGGCCTGCTGGTCGAGACCAAGAAGCACAAGCTGATGGTGCCGATCTGCGACCGGACCGGCCAGGTGATTGAGCCCATGCTGACCGACCAGTGGTTCATCGCCATGAGCAAGGTCAGCGACCAGGACCCCACCGGCAAGAGCATTGCGCAAAAGGCCATCGATGCCGTGGCCTCCGGCGAAGTGCAGTTCGTGCCCGAGAACTGGGTCAACACCTACAACCAGTGGATGAACAACATCCAGGACTGGTGCATCTCGCGCCAGCTGTGGTGGGGCCACCAGATTCCGGCCTGGTATGACGAAGAAGGCAATCTCTACGTCGCCAAGAACGAAGCCGAAGCCCAGGCCCAGGCCCCCGGCAAGACCCTCACACGCGACCCGGATGTGCTGGACACCTGGTACTCGTCCGCCATGGTGCCGTTCTCCACCATGGGCTGGCCCGGCCAGACCGACGCTGCCGATGACGACTACAACCTGTACCTGCCCTCCTCGGTGCTGGTGACGGGCTACGACATCATCTTCTTCTGGGTGGCCCGGATGATCATGATGACCACGCACTTCACCGGTCGCGTGCCGTTCAAGCATGTCTACATCCACGGCCTGGTGCGCGATGCCCAGGGCAAGAAGATGTCCAAGTCCGAAGGCAATGTGCTGGACCCGGTCGACCTGATCGACGGGATTGCGCTGGAGCCCCTGCTGGACAAGCGCACCACCGGCCTGCGCAAGCCCGAGACCGCGCCCCAGGTGCGCAAGAACACGCAAAAGGAATTCCCCGAAGGCATTCCCGCCTACGGTGCCGACGCGCTGCGCTTCACCTTTGCCGCCCTGGCCTCGCTGGGTCGCTCCATCAACTTCGACAGCAAGCGCTGCGAGGGCTACCGCAACTTCTGCAACAAGCTGTGGAACGCCAGCCGCTTTGTGCTGATGAACTGCGAAGGCTACGACTGCGGCTTGCAGGACCACACCGCCGCCGACTGTGCCGGTGGCTACCTGCAATTCAGCCAGCCTGACCGCTGGATCGTGTCGCAACTGCAAAAGGTCGAGGCCGAAGTGGCCAAGGGCTTTGCCGAGTACCGCCTGGACAACGTGGCCAACGCCATCTACGACTTTGTCTGGAACGAGTTCTGCGACTGGTACCTGGAAATCGCCAAGGTGCAGATCCAGACCGGCAACGCGGCCCAGCAGCGCGCCACGCGCCGCACGCTGATCCGCACGCTGGAGACCATCCTGCGCCTGGCCCACCCCATCATCCCCTTCGTCACCGAAGAGCTGTGGCAGAAGGTGGCGCCCGTGGCTGGCCGTGCGGGCGACTCCATCGCCGTGGTGGCCTACCCCGAGGCCCAGCCCGAAAAGATCGACGAAGCCGCGATCGCCTACGTGGGCCGCATCAAGCAGATGGTCGACGCCTGCCGCACCCTGCGCGGCGAGATGGGGGTCTCCCCCGCCCAGCGCCTGCCGCTGCTGGCCCTGGGCGACAGCGCCGAAGCCGCCGACTTCCTGCGCGCCAATGCCGACGTGCTGAAGAACCTGGCCAAGCTCAGCGAGGTCAAGGTCTTCGACCACGAAGCCACCTGGCAGGCCGAAGCCCAGTCCGCCCCCGTGTCCGTGGTGGGTGATGCCCGCCTGGCGCTGTTCGTGGAAATCGACGTGGCCGCCGAGAAGGCCCGCCTGTCGAAGGAAGCCCTGCGCCTGGAAGGTGAAATCGCCAAGGCCAACGGCAAGCTGAGCAACGAAGCCTTCTGCGCCAAGGCCCCCGCCGCCGTGCTGGAACAGGAAAAGAAACGCGTGGCGGAATTTGGCGCCACACTGGCCCGCATTCAGGAGCAGCTGGCCCGCCTGGGCTGATATGCTTTCTCGCTGAGCAACCCAAGGCGCAGGCAACTGCGCCTTTTTGCCATCCAGAACTCGAAAAGGAATTTGCATGTCCCACCCCACCCGCGTCCGCAAAGCCGTGTTCCCCGTGGCCGGCCTGGGCACCCGCTTTCTGCCGGCCACCAAGGCTTCGCCCAAGGAAATGCTGCCCGTGGTGGACAAGCCGCTGATCCAGTACGCCGTGGAAGAAGCCTATGAGGCCGGCATCCGCGACATGATCTTCGTCACCGGCCGCAGCAAGCGCGCCATCGAAGACCACTTCGACACTGCTTACGAGCTGGAGAACGAGCTGGAGAACGCCGGCAAGCACGCCATGCTGGACCTGGTGCGCAGCATTGCCCCGGCCGACATGAACTGCCTGTTCGTGCGCCAGCCTCGCAGCCTGGGCCTGGGCCACGCCGTGCTGTGTGCCGAGCCCCTGGTGGGCCAGGAGGCCTTTGCCGTCATCCTGGCCGACGACCTGATGCGCGGCACCCAAGGCGGCCCGGGCGTGATGAAGCAGATGGTGGATGCGTTTGCCAAGCAGGGCCGCTCGCTGCTGGCCGTGCAGGAGGTGCCGCTGGAGCACACCAAGCGCTACGGCATCGTCAAGGGCGAGCCGGCCGGTGGCCCGCTGCTGCGCATCGACGAGATCGTGGAAAAGCCTGCTCCTGAGAAGGCCCCTTCGCGCATGGGCGTGGCTGGTCGCTATGTGCTGACGCCGCGCATCTTTGAGGAAATCCGCAACCAGCCCCAGGGCGTGGGTGGCGAGATCCAGCTGACCGATGCCATCGAGCGCCTGATGGCGCACGAGACCGTCTACGCCTTCCAGTACGCGGGCAAGCGCTACGACTGCGGCAGCAAGGAAGGTTTTCTGGAAGCCACGGTGGAGCTGGCCCTGCAGCACCCCGGCGTGGGCGCGCATTTCCGCGAGTACTTGAAAAACCTGAGCATCTGACGCGCGACCATCCTGCGCTTCCAATACAAAAGGCCTGCAAATGCAGGCCTTTTGTGCGCTAACAGCTATGCAATTTCAAGATCGCATCAGCGGCGGCGCAGGATGTGGATGTACTCGCCGCCCACCGTGTCTTGCTGCACCAGCTCGTTGCCGGTCTGCTTGGCAAAGGCCTGGAAGTCGCGCAGCGAACCGTTGTCGGTGGCCACCACCTTGAGCAACTGGCCGCTGACCATCTCCGCCAGTGCCTTCTTGGCCTTCAGGATGGGCAAGGGGCAGTTCAGACCCCGGGTGTCGATTTCCTTGTGGATGTCCATGGCGTGTGTTCCTGTAACAAGCGGTCATTGTAGGCAGCCGCAGCGCGCAGCGCCGCAACTGTGGTTTTGACTCACCATTGCGGGGGCAGCACGAAGCGCTCGTCGTGGCTCCAGTGCTGCAGGGGCCACTTGGCCGGGTCCGGCTCGGGCGACTGGTTGGGCCTGAACGCGCCAAACTGCGGCTCCAGCCCCTTGCTGCGCACCCAGTGCGCCAAAGCGTAGCCTGTGCCCGATGGCCAGCAACGCGCCTCCTGCGGCGTTTTCCATTGGTACTCCACCAGTTCCGGCGAAAGCTTGACCTCGCCATCCACGCGCACGTGGTAGGCAATCAGCACCTGGTTCATGCGCAGGAATTCCCACGAACCCAGGATGCGCAGCGCCTTGACGCGCAGGCTGGTTTCTTCCAGCACCTCGCGGCAAATGCCGGCCTCGGGCGACTCGCCCGCCTCCATGAAGCCGGTGATCAGGCCGAACATGCCCTCCTGCCACAGCGCATTCCGCGCCAGCAGCACCTGCCCGTCATCGTTTTCCACCACGGCCGCCAGCACCGGCGTCGGGTTGCCCCAGTGCGTCCAGTCGCACGCCGGGCAGCGCAGCCGCTCCTTCAGTCCCCCATCCTCCTGCTGCGCCACCCGCTGCAGGGTGGTGGCACAACTGGGGCAAAAACGCATTTCATGGCTCATCAGGCCCTACCTTCCGTGCACACAGAGCAAAAAAAGGCCGCTGGGATGCGGCCTGGGTGCCGGTTCGCCGCTCAGGCGGGGAACACACCCGTCGACAGATAGCGATCGCCGCGGTCGCAGACGATGAACACAATGGTGGCATTGCGCTCACGCTTGGCAATCTCCTGCGCGACCCAGCAGGCCCCGGCGGCCGAGATGCCGGCAAAGATGCCTTCCGCGCGCGCCATGCGGCGGCACATGTCCTCGGCGTCGTCCTGGCTCACGTAGACCAGCTCGTCCACCAGGGAGGCGTCGTAGATCTTGGGCAGGTACTCCTCGGGCCACTTGCGGATGCCGGGAATGCGCGAACCTTCCGAAGGCTGGGCACCGATGATCTTGACGTTGGGGTTCTTTTCCTTGAGGAACTTGGCCACGCCGGTGATGGTGCCGGTCGTGCCCATGGCGCTGACGAAGTGCGTCACCTCGCCAAAGGTCTGCGCCCAGATCTCGGGGCCCGTGGTCTCGTAGTGCGCGCGCGGGTTGTCTTGATTGGCAAACTGGTCCAGCACCACGCCCTTGCCCTGGGCCACCATCTGGTCGGCCAGGTCGCGCGCATATTCCATGCCGCCGCTCTTGGGCGTCAGGATCAGCTCGGCCCCGTAGGCCTTCATGGTCTGGGCGCGTTCGATCGACAAGTCCTCGGGCATGATCAGCACCATGCGGTAGCCCTTGATGGCCGCCGCCATGGCCAGGGCAATGCCGGTGTTGCCCGACGTGGCCTCGATCAGCGTGTCGCCGGGCCGGATCTCGCCGCGCTCCTGCGCGCGCTGGATCATGGACAGCGCGGGGCGGTCCTTCACCGAACCGGCCGGGTTGTTCCCTTCCAGCTTGCCCAACACCACATTTCCACGCTCTGCATTTGCGGCTGCCTCGATGCGCTGCAAGGCCACCAGCGGGGTGGAACCAATGGCAGCTTCGATGGAGAGATATTTGTTTTGCATTCCATAAATGTGCCATAATTCGCGTCTGCGCTGATGACGCCCGGGTGGTGAAATTGGTAGACGCAGGGGACTCAAAATCCCCCGCCGCAAGGCGTGCCGGTTCGATTCCGGCCCCGGGCACCACAACACAGTTTGTATGCCACGTCATCACGCACATCCAGAATTACCGCGAGGTGGAGCAGTCTGGTAGCTCGTTGGGCTCATAACCCAAAGGTCGTTGGTTCAAATCCAGCCCTCGCAACCACCCCCCAAAAGGCTTGACGCATTGCGCCAGGCCTTTTTTATTGCGACCTTCAGTGGAAGCTTGGGCATCTCCCGGCTTGCCACTGGCCGTCCATGCCCTGTCACACCCCGCCAAACAGCAGGGCCACTTCGCCAAATGCGCAGGCGCACAGCACCCACCAAAAACCCTCTCCGCGCTGGGCTTACCCCTCAGAGAACTCCAGCCCCTGGCGGCCCGAACTGGCTGCAACCTTGGACATGCTTGGATTGCCGTGCCACATAAGGGCACGGGGCTAGCTACCCGATGGCGTCCGTCTGCTGCGCCGCAGAGGCATTCAGCGCCGCAAGCAAGGCCTGATCATGGGGGTTGAGGGCAACCTCCACCCGATTGCGCCCAGCTGCCTTGCCACGGTACAAGGCGGCATCGGCTTCGCGCATTGCGCCGTCCAGGGCCTGGACCCCCACGAAGGCGGGCGACACCCCCACCGTGATCGTGCAGCGCAGCGGCTGATCACTGCCATCGGCCGGAATGGCCTGGCGCTCCATCGCCCCACGCAAGCGCTCCGCCAGATGCACCACGCCCACCGCATCGGCATCCAGGCAGATGGCCGCAAACTCTTCCCCCCCAATCCGGCCGGCCAGATCACCCCGGCGCACGGTGGCCTGCAACACCTGCGCCACATGGCACAAGACCGCATCACCTGCCTGGTGGCCGTAGGTGTCGTTGATGTGCTTGAAATGATCGACGTCGATCAGCAACAGATGCGCAGCCCCTGCATGGCGGGCATTGAAGTGCTGCTTCAGCGCATCGGTCAATCCCCGGCGATTGAGCAGCTGTGTCATCGGGTCCCGCGCCGCCTGGTGGCGCAGCTCATCGGTCAACCGCCGCAGCACCAGCCAGACGATGGACGGCGGCAGCACCGTGGCCAGAAAGGACATGTAGATGTAGAACACCAGCTGGAAATTGGCGTCCATCTGCAGCGCCACCAGTCCGCCCTGCAGCAGCTTGAGGAACTTGATGGCATTGAGCAGGCTAATGCCGCTGATCAAGGCCGCAAAAAACACCATCTCCGCGTACAAATCCTTGGCAAAGGTGCGCACCCCATAGACCACGGTACTGGCCATGACCAAGAACAGCAGGGCTGACATGCCAGACAGCATGGCATAGCGCGCCACCGGCCCCAAGCTCCACTGCACCAGCACCTGCAGACTGGTGTAGGCCACGACCACGGCAAGCAACGGTCGCCACAAGGGTACGGCATGTCCAAAAAACGCATGGCCCCCAGCCAGAACACCACGGGCGACGCGAGCGTGAACGTATGGTTGACCACGCTCATCACGCTCCAGGCCGGCCCGCCCTCCAGCAGTTGCAGCACATAGGCCAGTCCCAGCAGCAGGTTGCCCACGGCGAAAAAGTCCATGCCCATCGTCTTGCCGTGCAAGCGCTTGCTGATGAGCAGAAACATCACGGCAAAGCACAACAGGTGTGCGCACAGCATGCCAACGAGAATGGTTGCAACCATGGGGATGGAAAGAATGTAGACAGAGGTGCTGCACGGCAGCACCACAGCTGTGCCGCGCCCCACCACAGGCCGCGCAGCCATGCCGCCAACGACGCACGCAGTCCGCGGGCTTTCGTAACAGAACGGGTGAGTGTAATGACCTACACCTGGATTGCCAGCCCGGCTGGCGCTGCCAAGGGAGATGGCAGCGCCCAGGGCCTGGAACTGGAGCCACGCCCGCGGGGCTGGCCCCCTGAGCACACCGACCTTGCGCTGATGCCACCTTTGCACAACCCAAGGCCGCGACCTCTACCGCCCGTGTCACGCGCCGAGGCTTGCAAGCCATACCCACACGCCGCACGGCGTGCCCCACGGACACGCCCTCGCGTGCACAACAGCGCCACCACGGCCAGCTTAAGCACCTGACCCGCCAAACTCTGACAGACCAAGAATCGCTGCGCATCCCAGCCCAGGCGAAGCCCGGCGGTGACGACGCCCGTACTGCTGCGCATCCGCCGTGCGCAAAGGAACACGCCTTTCTCAAAACCAGGTTGCGCCACGACCGGCCATGGGTCCGGCTACCGCGGCGCCCCCGCCAATGGGCCACAGCGTCTGTATGGGTGGGGTGCAGCAACCCGGTCCATGGCAGCACCAAGCCAACGACAACGGCGACCCACAAGAAGCAGCGAAGCCTGCGCGCCCTGGGCCGTGCGCCTGAATCCATTCCACCAAAACCCTGCCCGCAGTAGTTGCAAAAACGGGGTGGCGCGGGGTCGCAAGACAGCGGGGGCTGGCTTGTTTAATAATTGCCACCTCAATCATTGATCAATCAAGTATTGACACGACAAGTGGACAAGCAACCCGACCTCATCGTCGATCCGGACGACACGGCCACCTTCTTCTACCAAAGTGGCACCTACACCCCGGACCAGAGCATCGGCTTTCTGATGCGCCGCGTGCTCAGCTCCATCCTGCAGGCGGCCGATGCCCAGCTGGCCGAGCAGGGCCTGACCTATGTGCAATGGCTGCCGCTGTACAAGCTGCTGCTGTGCGCCGACACCAACAGCAGCACACTGGCCAAGGACTTGGGCATGGACCCGGCCTCGGTAACGCGGGCGCTGGACCGCATCGAGGCCAAGGGCCTGCTGCGCCGCGAGCGCTCCACCACCGACCGGCGCGTGGTGCACCTGGTGCTGACCGATGCCGGCCGCCGTGTGGCCACCCAGGTGCCCCAGGTGCTGACACGGGTGCTCAACGGCCACCTGCAAGGCTTCAGCCATGCCGAATGCACGCTGATGCTGAGCCTGCTGCAGCGCATGCTGGCCAACGGCGATGCCCTGCGCGACGCCTGGAACCCATCCAAGGAGGTCCGCCCCGACCCCAGCCCCTGATCCTGCGTGCGACACCGCGCCGCACGCCGCAGCGTGTTCTGCCCCCATTTCAATAAAAACCACAGGCACTTTTCATGACGTTTTTCACCCTTCGCACACCCGTGGTGCGCCCTGCCCTGGGTGCGGCCACCGCCCTGGCGGCAGCCCTGGTCCTGGCGGGCTGCGCCTCCCAAGGTCCGGCCCACACCCCGTTGACCACCCTGGCTGCCACCGATCTGGGACTGGACGCGCCCACCGCCGCTCCGGCCGACGCCGCGGCGCTGACCACGCCCACCTGGTGGACCGCCCTGGGCGACGCCCAGCTGGACCAGCTGGTCGCCCAGGCCCTGGCGGG
>NZ_JAZHFR010000057.1:0-23560 GCF_036541385.1 Comamonas sp. GCA5
CTGCGGGGGCTTGCGGCCCGTGGCGTGCATCCAGGCCTCGGCCTGGGCGCGGCAGGCCGCCAGCACGGGTGGCGGCAGCAGCCGCAGGGCCAGCCAGATCAGCCCCGGCAGCAGCAGGACGTCGTCGACAAAGCCCAGCACCGGGATGAAGTCCGGGATCAGGTCGATCGGGCTCAGGGCGTAGGCGACGACCAGCACGCCCAGGGCCTTGGCATGCCAGGGCGTGTTCGGGTGCGGCCGGCGAACCACAGGGTCAGGCCGTCGCGCTTGAGGCGTCGGGCCCAGGTTTTGAGGGTGTCGATCAACTGCATCCGCAAGGTAGGGAAAGGCCGGGGGCCAATATGCCGCAGATTGTAGGGACGGCCCTGCGGTACGCAGGCCTGTCCGTCGCACGGACCCTGTTGCGTCTGCATGCAAAAAAAGAGCTGCAGGCGCCCGCTGCATCAGCGCTGGAGGCCTGAAAGCCTGTGCATCACCTGCGGCGCCGTGGCGCCGGGCCTCAGCCTTCGCGGATGCGCAGCAGCATCTGGCTCATCAGGGCGCGCAGGGCCGGGGGGCGCACCGGCTTTGCCAGAAAGCCCCAGCCCTTTTCCGCGGCTTGGCGGCGCAGCGAGGCATCGCGCTCGGCCGTGACCAGGATCACCGGCGGGGTCTGGCCCCAGCGTTCACACAGCTGGGCATAGACCTCGGGGCCGTACAGGTCGCCGCCCAGGTGCACGTCCAGCAGCAGCAGCTGGGGCACGCTGTCGGGGCTGGCCAGGGCCAGCGCTTCGTGCGGGCCGCCGGCGAACGGCACATGGCAGCCCCAGCGCTCCAGCAGGGCGCCGGTGGCGCTGCAGGTGCCGGGGTCGTCGTCCACGTACCAGGCGACGCCGCCCTGCAGCGGCGCATCGTCGGTGTGGACGGTGACCTGCGGGCGGGCCGTGGGCTGCAGCGCGGCACGGTCGCCCAGCGGCACCTTGACCCAGAACACGCTGCCCTGGCCGACCTCGGAGCGCAGGCCGATCTCGTGGCCCAGCAGCCGGCCCAGGCGCTCCACGATGGCCAGTCCCAGGCCGGTGCCGCGGTCGTCGGCGTGGCCTTCGTCCAGGCGGCGGAACTCCTCGAAGATTTCCTTTTGCAGGCTGTGCGGGATGCCCGGGCCCTGGTCGTGCACCTCGATGCGCAGGAACTGGCCCTCGCGGCGGCAGCCCACCAGGATGCGGCCGCGGCGCGAGTAGCGGATGGCGTTGGAGACAAAGTTCTGCACGATGCGGCGCAGCAGGGCCTCGTCGCTGCGCACTACGTAGTGGCCGGCCCGCGTGCGCAGCTGCAGGCCTTCGCTTTGCGCCAGCATGGCGAAGTTGTTGTGCACCACGTGCAGCAGGGCATCCAGCGTGAAGTCGCGCACGTGCACCTCCAGCTGGCCCGATTCCATGCGGGCGATGTCCAGCAGGCTGGTCAGGATGGCGTCCTGCGAGGCCAGGGCCGCCTCGATGCTGTCGACCACGTGGCGCCCGGCCTCGTCGCGCACATGGGCCGGCAGCAGGCTGGTGAACATGCGTGCGGCGTTCAGCGGCTGCAGCAGGTCGTGCACGGCGGCGTTGACGAAGCGGGTCTTGTAGCGGTTGGCCTCTTCGGCCTCGCGCTTGGCGGCGGCCAGGTCGCGGGTGCGCTCCACGATGCGCTGCTCCAGCGCATCGGCCAGCGACCGCAGCTCGCGCGCGGCGTTCTTGTAGCTGGTGATGTCGGCGTAGCTGGTGACGAAGCCGCCGTCCGGCAGCGGGTTGCCGCGGATCTCCAGCACCGTGCCGTCGTCTTTGGCGCTTTCATGCAGGTGGGGCTTGCCGCTGCGCAGGTGCTGCAGGCGGCGCTGGATGGCCTCTTCCATCGGCGCCGGGCCCAGCAGGCCGCGGCGGGCGTTGTAGCGCAGCAGGTCCTCGATCGGTCGGCCCACCTGCAGCAGCTCGGACGGGTAGCGGAACAGCTGCAGGTAGCGTGAATTCCAGGCCACCAGGTTCAGTTCGGCGTCGATGATGACCACGCCCTGGGGCAGGTGCTCCAGGCTGCGCGACAGGCCGGTGTCGGCCTGTTTGGCAGCCTGGACGATGCCGTCCTGGGCGGTGCGCAGCTCCTGCGCATGCTGGCGCAGCACGGTCTCCAGCTCCTGGCGGCTGCGCTGGCGCACCCGGGCCAGGCGCTGGCGCTGGCGCACGAACAGCACCAGCAACCCGCTGGCCAGCCACAGGCCGCCCGCTGCGGCGGCCGCCCAGATGCTGGTCTGCAGGCTGGTGCGGATGTCGTGCAGCAGGTGCATCTTCCAGCCGCTGTGCGGCAGCTCCAGCGTTTGCAGCAGCATGCGGCCCGGCAGGTCGCTGTCGCGCAGGCGCACCAGCCGGCCGCCGTTGTCCAGCTGCTTGCGCACGTCGAAGTGCAGTGGCGTCAGGGTCTGGCCCTCGTACTGGCGCGTGGCGGCCAGCATGGCCAGGTCCTCGGGCGAGAGCGGCTGCAGCAGCCGGTAGCGCCAGGATTCGCGGCTGGTCAGGAAGATCACGCCGTGCTCATCGGCCACCACCACCACGTCGGTGGTGCGCAGCCACTGGCGCTCCAGCTCATGCAGGGCGATCTTGATGGCCACCAAGCCGATCACCTGGCCCCCCTCGTCGTAGATGGCCTGCGACAGAAAGTAGCCCGGCTCGCCGGTGGTGGTGCCGATGCCGTAGAAGCGCCCGCTGCCCGTGGTCAGGGCCTGCTGCACGTAGGGGCGGAAGTTGTAGTCCTCGCCCACGTTGTTGCGCGGCGAGCGCCAGTTGCTGGCGGCCACGGCAATGCCATGGCGGTCGATCAGGGTCAGGGTGGAGGCCTGGCTGGCGCCGTTGGCCCGCTCCAGCTTGCGGTTCAGGTAGTTCACATCGCCGGCCGACAGCGGGTGCTGCAGCGCGGCGCGCAGCTCGTTGTCCAGGGACAGCACCTCGGGCAGGGTGCGGTAGCGGTCCACGCGCTGGGTCAGCCCCTGGGCGCGCACCGCGAGCTGGCGCAGGTAGTTCTCACTCTCGGCCAGCAGGGTCCGCTCCCAGGTCAGCCAGCCCGCGGTCAGCATGCTTAGCAGCATGCCCAGCAGCAAGGTGGCGACGGTCCAGACGGTGCGGCGGCGAAGGGGGAACAGCATGGCCTCCAGTGTGCCCGTTCGGGCGTCTGGGCGTGCGTTGCGGGTGCTGGGTAGGGGGTGAAATCGTTCGTATTTCTACGTAGAAAAGCGGCTTTCTTGCAGCAAAAAGGGGGCCTCTAATACCAATAGGTTATCGGCGTGGGCGCGGCGCAGCAGTACAACCCCGGCAGTTGCACCCCCGGGTGCGTTTTTTGGACTTCCGGAACACCTCGCATGCATGCCGTCCCCGCTGAAGCAATGAACACCCTGAAGCTGCCGTTCTACCGCCAGCTGTATTTCCAAGTGGTTGCCGCCATCATCATCGGCGTGCTGCTGGGCTATTTCGAGCCCGCCTATGGCGAGGCTATGAAGCCGCTGGGCGATGCCTTCATCAAGCTGATCAAGATGATCATCGCGCCGGTGATCTTTCTGACCATCGTCACCGGCATCGCCGGCATGACCCAGCTGTCCACCGTGGGCCGCGTATTCGGCAAGGCCATGGCGTACTTCCTGACCTTCTCCACGCTGGCGCTGGTGGTGGGCCTGGTGGTGGCCAACGTGTTCCAGCCCGGTGCGGGCATGAACATCAACCCCGCCGACCTGGACCAGAAGGCCGTGCAGGGCTTCGTGGCCAAGTCGCACGACATGACGCTGGTCGGCTTCGTGATGGACATCATCCCCAAGACCCTGATCAGCCCGTTCGTAGGTGACAACATCCTGCAGGTGCTGCTGGTGGCCGTGCTGTTCGGCGTGTCGCTGGCCATGGTGGGCGATGCCGGCAAGCCCGTGCTGAACTTCTTCGAAGCCCTGACCAAGCCCGTGTTCAAGCTGGTGAACATCGTGATGAAGGCCGCCCCCATCGGTGCCTTCGGTGCCATGGCCTTCACCATCGGCAAGTTCGGCCTGGGTTCGCTGCTGAACCTGGCCGAGCTGGTGCTGACCTTCTACATCACCTCGGCCATCTTCGTGCTGGTGGTCCTGGGCGCCGTGGCGCGTGCCTGCGGCTTCTCGGTGATCAAGCTGATCCGCTACCTGAAGGAAGAGCTGCTGCTGGTGCTGGGCACTTCGTCGTCCGAATCGGCCCTGCCTTCGCTGATGGAAAAGATGGAAAAGGCCGGCTGCAAGAAGTCCGTGGTCGGCCTGGTGGTGCCCACCGGCTACTCGTTCAACCTGGACGGCACCAACATCTACATGACGCTGGCGGCGCTGTTCATCGCCCAGGCCACCAACACCGAGCTGACGCTGGGCCACCAGATCGCGCTGCTGCTGGTTGCCATGCTGTCGTCCAAGGGCGCGGCCGGCGTGACCGGCGCGGGCTTCATCACCCTGGCCGCCACCCTGGCCGTGGTGCCCGAAGTGCCAGTGGCCGGCATGGCCCTGATCCTGGGCGTGGACCGCTTCATGTCCGAGTGCCGTTCGCTGACCAACTTCATCGGCAATGCCGTGGCCACCGTGGTCGTCTCGCGCTGGGAAAAGGGCGTGGACATGGAACGCCTGCACGCCGCGCTGGATGGCAAGCCCCTGCCGGCACTGGACGCCGTGCCCGCCAAGGCCTGAGGCCGAGCGCGCTGCCTGCCCCGAAGCCCCGCTCTGCGGGGCTTTTTTCATTTCACCATGACTCCCGCACCGAACTTCGCTGGACTACGCCAAAGCCCGATACAGCAGGTTTATCAATCACTTAGGCGAGTTCAGCATATGACGGTGCTTTCCCAAACCTGATCCGGCTTGTGCTCGCATGGCTCCCATGTGGTCCCTAAAAACCGGGTCTTCCAAGGAGTCATCGTGGCAAAAACAAAACTCACCAAGTCCGCAGTCGATGCGGCACAACCTCAGGCGCTGGCCGTCGAACTCCGGGACACGCTGGTTCCCGGCTTCCTTTGCAAGGTTACCCCAGCCGGGCGCAAGGTGTTCATGCTCCAGTACCGCACGAACGCCGGGGAGCGCCGCAAGCCCGCCCTGGGTCTGTACGGCGAACTGACCGTCGAGCAGGCCCGTTCTCTGGCCCAGGAATGGCTCGCTGAGGTTCGCCGGGGTGGCGATCCCAGCGCAGCCAAGGCGGCAGCTCGAGCCGCCCCGACAGTCAAGGAACTGTGCGAAAAGTTCATGGAGGATCACTCCAAGCAGCGCAACAAGCCCAGTACCCAGCGCGGGTACCAAGCCGTCATCGACCGTTGCATCGTCCCGATGCTGGGCCGTGTCAAGGTTCAGGATGTGAAACGGCCGGATGTGGCAACGGCAATGAAGAAGATGGCCCACAAGCCGGCCGAGGCGAACCGCGCATTCAGCGTGATGCGCAAGATGTTCAACCTGGCCGAAGTGTGGGGTTACCGGCCAGACGGCACCAACCCGTGCCGCCACGTCCCCATGTTCCCCAACGGCAAGGCCACCCACCTCATCAGCGACGAGGAGATGGGCAAGCTGTTCCGATATCTCGACTACCTGGAAACCGATGGCCTGGGGCTGGACCATGCGATCCTGCCGCTGGCCATCCGACTGCAGTTCGAATTTGCGGGCCGCCGATCGGAGGTTGTCACTCTCCAATGGGATTGGGTGGACCTGGAGAACCGGCGCGTGGTGTGGCCCGACAGCAAGACCGGCGGTATGTCCAAACCATTGAGCGAAGAAGCCTACCGGTTGCTCTCCACCACACCCCGCCGCGAAGGTTGCCCGCACGTGTTCCCGTCGCCGAACCATCCGGGTCAGCACCTGACCACGGGTGAGTATTACGGCGGCTGGACCCGCATCCTCAAGCGCGCGGGCGTCACCCATGTCGGCACGCACGGCATCCGCCACCGCTCGGCGACCGACATTGCCAACTCGGGTATCCCGGTCAAGGTCGGCATGGCGCTGACGGCGCACAAGACTGTCGCGATGTTCATGCGCTACGTCCACACCGAAGACAAGCCGGTGCGGGACGCGGCTGAACTTGTCGCGCGCCGGCGAAAGACCATCACGGGCATGCAACGTCCTGCAGAGGTGGCAGCGTGACCAAGAAGACACTTGCGGCAGAGGTCGCCGTAACGACCGCCTCGCCTGCCGGCTATGCCTGAATCCGCAGTGGCATCGTGGAACTACTCGATGCTGCGCGCCAGGCGGCGGTGCGCAACCTCAACGCATTGATGACGGCGACCCATTGTGAAATCGGCCGCCGCATGGCCAAAACCGGGCAGCAGGGCAAACTTCACACGGGCTAAGGAGAGCCGTTGATCCGATCGCCGTCCAGCGAAAGGCGCTTCCTATCGACACCACTCGATCAAACCGTTCTTCACCCAGAAGTGGCAGGCGCATGCTCGGTGCTGATGAACTGAAGGGAAGATTGTTGGCCTGCCCCAGAAGTCCGTTTCGATCGACCAGCGTGGCCGTCGATCAGGGTTAAGCGAAAGCGAGATCTGCACCCCGCAACCGCCCGGGCAGCTCATGCAAGCCCACTTCTTGACACCGGTGTCGATGACCAGCCACAGCTCGCCCGGCGGAACGGCGTTCTTGCCCGGATGCTGCGCGACCGGGGAAACGAGGAGGTCATAGCGCAGCCACCCGAGCCGGCGCAGTGCGCGCGCGAAAAGTCGCTTCATGATCATCCGATCACGCCAAGGAATGGGTTGACATCGCCGCGCCCCCAGCTCGCCTGGCTGGCACAAACCGGGCAAGAAGCAACAGGCCGGCAGGTCATGGCGCGATCCTCCACGCGGTCGAAGCGACGAATCCTGTTGTGCGTCATGCCTTGGGGACCGCGGAAACTGGTCAGGCCCTGAATGAGCTCATCGACGGCTGCGCAGGCGATGGCCGTGGTGAACGTGACAACGGCAGGCGCGGGATCGCCGCCGCCATCCACATAGGCTTCCGCCTTGCGCCGCTCGAACTCTGCCGGGTCGCTGCGCCGCAGCCCCTCCGCCGCAGCACGGCGCGGATCAGCCACCCCCAGACACATGAGACAAGGATTGCCGGGGCGAATCGTCGACACGCGCCCCGTCATGTCGTAATCCGCGCCGGTACGGGCCGCGCGCATGCGCAGGCCGACATCGATCAGCGGGATGCCGTAGTAGTGCGCCAGGCGGTTGAGCGTCAGCCGCCCCTGATGGTCGTCAGTACAACCGAACAGCACATCGCAGGAGCGCAGCAGGTCGCGCAGATCAGGGTGGCCGACCCATTCCGTTTTGGTGACGACCTTTGTGCCGAGGCCCGCCGCGCTAATCTCGCGCGCGAGGATGTCCACCTTGGCGAGGCCGGCGGCCACATCTGCGGCGCGCGAGCCATGTACGCGGTTGAGGTTGGTGACATCGATGATGTCCTTGTCCATCAGCCCAAGAAAACCGACGCCCAGCCGCGCCAACAGCATCGCGACAGCACTGCCCGTGCCGCCGCCTCCTACGACGCCGACCCGCAGCCCGCGCACGACTGGATTGAACCCTCGGCCGAAGAGCGCGGCCTGCCGCGCCAGGAATTGATCTTCGTCGGCTGCAGCTTCCGCGCGCGCGATCTTGATCTGGCTACCTACCAGCGAGATCGAGGATGCCATGACCGTCTCGCCGGGTGCGATCCAGAGCCTGCCAGCCATCGCGTCATCGCGGCCGAACACCATGCTGGCCAGGCCGGAAACGCCCTTGTTGAACGTTGTCCTGGCCAGCTCCGTCTCGTTTCGGTCATCCTGGTCGGAGAAGAATGCTGCCGCGTTCGGATGCGTGTGCACCAAGCCCGCGACCAAGCCGCGCTCCTTCGCGAGGCCAAGAACACGCATGAAGCCGCGGGTTGACCACGTGACATGGACCGGCGACGCCGAAACCATCTCATCGGCCGCGACGGGAATGACCTCGTGGGAGATCAGCCTGGTGCGGGGCAGACCCGACCACGGGTCTTCCGAGATGTCGGCCCTGCCGAACAGCACATAGGCGGACGCCTCGGCCCCGTCATCCCTTTGCAGCAGCGAACGCAGGGCCGCCTCGTGCGGTTCCAGCAGGACGATGTCCAGAGCGGCCGGCGACATCACTTCGCCTCCGCCAGGGCGTGCTCGATGCGTTTGAGCATGGTATGCAGGCCATCGATGCCGGGCCGCCACGCCGTGTTGTGCCGCGACCAGCGCTGCCAGTTGCGCCCCTGGAACGCATGGGCCTGGTCGGCGCAGGTCGGGTAGCGCCCCACGCTTTGCAGCGTCAGCCAGGGGTCGCAATAGAACATGTCCGGCGCGACATCGGGATAACCAGATGGCAGGATGACGAGCACGTCGGCCGCGCCGTGATTGAACTTCCCGACGGGCAGCGGCAACTGCTTGAAGATGACCCCCGTGTGCGTTCCGTCGCTCACCATCTCGAAGGCCACGCTGTGGCCGTTCAGATAGCGCTGATCCGCTTCGGGCAGCGCGAGCAGCCCTTCCGTGGTGTCGCGGATCAGCGTGATGAAGCGCTCGATGCCCGGCTTACCCAGGTCGATCAGGTCGCCGTCGCGGATCAGGATGTCCTGGCCTCCGCCGCGCACTTCGAGGTAGACGTCGTATGTGTCCAGCGGAACGCCGGCCAGCGCCTTGAGCACGCGGCCGCTGATGCTGGGCTTGCCCCACTCCAGTTGCCGGTCGTCGATCGTGAACTTGAACGCGCGGTCGGTCTGGAAGATGACGAAGCGCTCCGCGCCGCGGCCGCGCAGATCGTAGGTTTCGTCCAGACGCAGGTCCTCGAACTCGCCGGAGGTCAGGATCGCGTAGACGCTGTGCTCATCGACCGGGCGCGAACCAGCGGCCTGGAGGATTTGGCGCGCAGTCGGCACCGGATCGGCGAGATCGACGTGACGCTCGCGGAGCTGGTCGTCCAGGACGACGATCCGGTAGAGCGCCGCAGGTCGCAGGCTGCGGCCTTCGCGGATCGCCGCAGCGACATCTTCGACATCGGAGCGGTCATCGCCGCTGGGGGTTTGGGTTTGCATTTGATTGCCTTTCTTGGGGAGCCATCACCTGCGGGATTGCAGGCTTTCTGGCCCCCTTACTCAGTCAATCGCAGCCCAGCGCCAGACCGGAAAGGCCGGTCAAAGTTTTTCTTGCACCCACGCCCCTCCGGGCAGGTCGCCGCAGAGAAAAAAGCTCGGGCAGCGCGGACAACTGCGTGCCTCGGGCTTGGCCGGGAACTGCCCGGCCTGCATCGCCTGAAGGAAGGCCTGCAGCTTCTCGCGCCTGGACTCCAGCTTGCGCGGTGAGATTTCCATCGGCTGGATGGTTTCGCTGGTCAGGTAGGTCACCTCGACCTGCGCATGAGGCCCGTAGGCCTGGACGGCAGCGAGTTGGAGAACCGTGTACTCGATGTCATCGAAGGCGTTCGAGCGCTGCTTACCCGTCTTGACGCGCCGCACCGAGACGCGGCCACCGGCGCCGTGAGCGACACCATCCGGGCTGACAAGGATTTCGCCGTCGGCCCACCCCAACGAGATCGGAGGCGCCGGCGCGGCCGCGCCACGGCTACGGCTCTCGATGAGGAAGTCGACGAGCCGCTTGCCGATGCGGCGGTAATCTTCAGCGTATCCATGCTCTGTCGCGCCCTTGGAGCGCCATGCCTCCTCGAAGCGCGCTGCCAGTTGGTCGACCGTGGGACTTGTCGTCTCGTGCTCCCGCTTCAACCACTCGAACACGTCGTTCACGACGTTGTGCATCTTCATGAATGCGGTTTCGGTTCGCCGACCGCCGAGCCTCAGCACGTGCGTGTACAGGAAGCGGCGCGGGCAACGCTCGAAGAGATTGACCTGGATGTCGGTCCATTGAGGACGCCCTTGCCATGTGATGGCGAGCGGCGCGCCCGTCGATGTCGAGCCGACTTGCAACGGCACCGGGACTGGACGAACAAGGAATCGGTCGATCGGGGCGACGAACTTGGAGGGGTTGCGCGCACGTCCATCGGCCTGCCTGGCGTACGCATAGAGCTGCAGCCTGTCGCGCGCTCGCGAAAGCGCCACGAAGAACAGGCACTCTTCTTCCTCGTCGTGGCCGGCCTTCACCGCCTCGATGCCGGTCAGTCCCTCCGAACCATGGATCAGACCATCCGGCGGAAGACAGCGCTGCGGTACGTAGTTGCGCGGCAGGCTGGACGTCACCATGCCAGGCAAATGAACGACATCGAACTCCAGTCCCTTGCTTCCGTGGATGGTCATCAGGCGCACTGCGTCGATGTTCTCGGCGCAGCGCGGCAGCTGGCTCAGCCCACGATCCTCTGATAGCAGCACCAGGCGCCGGATGCGATCAAGCAGCCGCAGCACTGGTACGCCCCGACCTCTTGGCTGCCGGCGACAGAAGTTCAGAAACTGCCAGATCGCCAGACCTTGCATGCGGCTTCGCGCATCGCCAGTCTGATAAAGCGTCTTCGCGAGTCCGAGACCATCGATCGTCCATCCAGCAAGCAAGGACCAGGGATTGGTCGATGCGCTCGTGCCTGCAAAGAGCGTGGACAGGCGCGCAATAGCTTCCCGACTGCCGCCTGCCAGGCCGTCCATCTCGGCATGCATAGCCGCCCACCCCAGCGAAGCTGGATTTGCCGCCCGCAGGTGCTCGATGACCCGCATGACATCCTGCAACGGCATTTGGTACCGAGTCATGGTTGCCACGCGCACCATTGCGGCCGCCCGTGGGTCGGTCACCAGCGAGAGTAAGGCCAGCAGATCCTTGATTTCCGGCCTCTCGAACAAGCTGCCCAGGTGCAGTGCGGGAATGCCCCTGGCCTCAAGGCCTTCGGCAATGGCGTTCAGGCGCGCGTTGGACGCGCACAGCACAGCCTGGCCACCATAGGCAATGCCCTGCGCGTGCAGGGCCGTGATTGACGCGGCAAGCGCGGAGGTTTCATCGTCGGCCGACCCGGCGATGCGAAGCTCAACCTGTGCTCCTGTGGAGCCGCGGCCGGCCTGCAGGTTCAGCGGCAAAGCACCAGCCGATGCTTGCATGCCGCGCGCGAACTCGGTGAACACGTTGACGATCCGTTCGTTGGAACGATAGTTGACGCCCAACTGTGCGGCATGCGCGCCAGGGAAGTCGATCGCAAAGCGCGCGATGTTCGTCGCAGAGGCGCCGCGGAAGCGGTAGATGGACTGGCGTGCATCGCCGACAACCCATAGGTTGCGGCCGTCGCCGACCAGTGCCTTCAGAAGCCGGACTGAGGCGCGGTTGACATCTTGGTATTCATCTACCAGCACATGCTCATGGCGAGCACGCAAGGCGTCCCTTACCTCGGCGCTACCCTCTACAAGCCGGACCGGCAGCGCGACCAGGTCGCCGAAGTCCAGCAGCTGGCGCGCGGTCAACAGCCTTTCGTATGTCTCGAAGAGAGTCGCAACCTCCAGGCACTTCTGGGCGCGGACCGTTGCGTCCTGGTCGGCGCCCGCCCGCCCCGCCATCGACTGCGCGAGCGCGCGATAACCCGCAGCATCGACGACCTCATCCTTGGCGCGTGAGATCGCGCTCAGCATGTCGCTCAAATCCAGGGCTGGGTCCCAGAGATTGCGATAGTGCTTCAGGTCGAGCCGCGGAAACTCGTCCTCCAAGAGTTCGATGGCCTCCGTCCGGTCGATCAACCGTGGGTCCGGCGGCAGCGCCAGTCGGTCGTGAAAACGGCGAACGACGTCTAGGCCGAATGCGTGGAATGTGCCGATCCACATCGCTGCTGCCGCGACAGGATTGCTCGCGGCAATCCTGTCGCACAGTTCATTGGCCGCCTTGTTGGAGAAGGTGAGTACAAGGATCGTGGTGGGATCGACGTCGTCCGCAAGCAACCCTTCGATGCGACGAACAAGCGTTCGTGTCTTGCCGGTACCCGGCCCTGCCTGTAGCTGGAACGCCAAACCACGATGTGCAGCCGCCTCAGCCTGCGTGGGGTCTGGAGTGAGCGGAGCTGCCGCCGCACCGGTGCCCACTGGTTGAGGCTCTTCGGTTGGTGGCAGCAGCAGTGCATCCAGCAACTGTTGCTGCACCACAGGAAGCGGCGCGCCGAAGCGCATCGCGATCGCGTCGGATGTGAGCCCTTCGTTGACGTGCAACTCGCGCAACACAGAGCGCGGCAGCAGGAACTCACGCGCAAAGAGGTCCATCTTCACCTCACGTCGCTCGCGCGCACCGTAGTCAAGGACGCGATCGACGCCGACTGACGCGTCCTCCACTGATCGGTCAGGATCGACGCCCACCGTCACCACGTCTAGCGTGCCACCTTCGAGCACGACATGGCCGAGTTCGTGTGCGATCAAGAAGGCACGCTCGAAGTCCGATCCGCGATCCTCGTAGAGGATGCCTCCAGCTTGGCTGTCGAACGTGGCTTTGCCGCCCTTGAGCTGTGAATCGCCTTCTTGCAGCGGGTACACATCCAACTCGCGACGTGTGGCCTCCAGAAGCGCAAACGCCAAAGGTCGGGTCGGATCGCCGCCGGCCGCGACATTCGCACGGTGCAGGCGTTCTGCTTCCCGGCGAGCGGCCTCGGTGGCGTCCATTGGTCAGTCCGCCAATGCCTTCAGCGTCGCCTGCTGTTCCGGCGTGAGCTGTGAAGTCGTGACCGCCTGGTCGAACGTGATCTGTTCGCCCACACTGGGCTTCACACTTGACCGAAAAGCCTGCCCAGAAACCATACCCGGTGGGCCCTGCAGGTATGCGCCCACAGCTTGAACGGTGGCACCCAGCTCCGAAGCAAGCCTTTCGACGAATCGGGCAGGTATGGTGGCAGCACGGATGGCCCGATCGCGCACGCGCATCAGGAAGAGATTGCTGACGTCCAGGCTGCGTGCAAGCGACTTGAAGTTGCTCGTATTGAGCTTGGCGAACGGATTCGCGACCTCGGCGTGGGGCTGCTGGACCGCGCGCTCAAACCGCTGCCAGGCCTCGTGCACCGCGCTGTCCGGCAACTCGGTCGCCGGAACATCGCCTACCGGCGGCTCATGAAGCAAATCGATCGAGCAATCGATTAGCGCGGTCGCATGCTGTGGGTACTCCCGGATGTAGCGTTCAAGCGTTTCCCGGCCATGACTGGCCTCCATGGAGAACGCCATCAGCACGGATTCCTCGTCTGCGACGAACGGCTTGGAGGTGCTCATACGTCCCCCTCAAGAGCGGCCTTCAAGGTCTTATACGCTCTGGCTTTGCGATTTCTTACTGTTCTCTGGTCGCAGTTCAGCATTTTGGAGATAGTCATGATGTTGGGATCCTCTGAGTGGGTCAGGAAACCTTGTCGGAGCAGGCCCACGACCCGTCTCTGATCATCTGGTAATGCATCAATCGCGGCGTCCAGTTCCAACCGGAAAGCTGGGTCATCAATTTTTTGAGGGTCCCCTCCCAGGAAATCGGCCGCTGCTTCCTCGACCTCCCGTGAAATTTCCTGACCCTCTTCTCTGTCCGTCGACAGCGGCTCGGTGAGTACCGAAGAGGGACCGATCTGCCTCAAGACGGACTTCCGGAATCGGGCGAACGCCAGGTCGAACCGCACTTCGAAGAAGTCCAGCATGGCGAATCGGCCGTTGCAGTCCTTGGCGATTCTCTCGGCGAATCGGCCCATGATCTCTTCTCGAATGCCTTGCGCCCCGGCCATGCGGGCGTCCGAGACGGTTGCAAACAAGGACTGACCGACCCGTTTCATGAGCTGTCCGAAGATCTGCTTGAACTCGTCTTTTGCCCCCGTCGCGTGGGCACGCCTCAGGAAATGCGTCAGCGCTTCCGACGGCACATAGCCGCTGCTCTTCCTTGACACGACGGCGAATGCCTGCAGGCGTGCCGTGGCATCAATCGACTCCAGCCTTGCCAGGCAGACCTCTATCTCAGGCGGCCGAGTGAACGGCAACCCGTGCTTGTCTTTGCTCTTCAACGGTTCTGGCATCAATCTCCTCCTTGTCCTTCAGTCCGCGATGTCCTGCTTCTTCGCCTCGCCTGCCGTCACCGAATGCGAATCGGCAAAGTCACCTGCGGCTGGATCGGCACCAGCGTTTTGGCATAGGCGCGCAGGATGTCGTTGTAGAGACCGGCGTGCTTCGGCGCTTCGACCGAGAGGATCAGTGCGTAGCGAATCTTCTCGGCACCGGTAGCCCGCCCGCCGCCGTCACGGGCGTTGTAGTGGATGTCGAACACGGGGTTCTTGAGGCTGGAACCACGAAATGTCTTAGTCCCGTGCAGCACGGTTTCCCACTTGCCCTGATCCGAACGGCGTTCCTGTTCGGTGGCGTACTTTTTCAAGTCGAAGAAGCCCTTGGTGTCCGCGTTGCTCTTGCCGTCCTTGATCTTTTCGTCGTTGGGACGGAAGACGACTTCAAGGCCTGCCTTGGTGTAGGCCGCAGCATCTTGCGGATCGGTGGGTGATGCGTAGCAGAAAGTGGCCTTCAGGCGGACGTTGCCTGTCAGCCCCTCCTTCGGCAGCGGAAGGCTTGCGCGCAGGTACTTGCTGGGTTTGAGCTCCCCCTGGTAGACCACCCGGGCTACGCCATCTGGGCACGTGATGATGTCGAGCGTGTCTTCGGGAATCTTGCCCCACCCGACGTCGATCTGGTCGCGCTCGCCGGAGTCGGCGGCATGGACTAGCAAGGCCTTGATGGCAAGAGGCGTCAGATTGCCGCCCAGGATCGCCCGGATACCAACCGCGCTGCGCAGAAGGTATGGCGCCGCGAAACTCGTTCCGAGTTGCGGGGTCAGTACCGGCTTTGCGTTTGGCGCGAGGACGTGGAAGTATTTGGATGCCGGGTTGCCGCCGAAGGCCATCAAGTCTGGCTTGACGACACCGGGGCTGCGGCCAGGCCCGATCGCGCTATAAGGTGCACGCGCCCAACCCGCGCCCGTGTCATCGGCCGCGCCGACTGCGAGGGCATTCACGCAGTCCGACGGGACCTGCACGCGGTTGTAGCCAAGCTCGCCGTCACGTTCTCCGTTGTTGCCCACGGCAACCGTCATGAGGGTATCGCCATCGCTGAGCAATTCGTCAATAACGGACGTCCAGGTGTGAACCTCTTGATCCTCCACTTCGAGGTCCGGTCCCAGGCTCAGGTTGATGAACTCGTAGGATCGCGACAGCAGGACCTGTTCGATGAGGCCGAGCGTGCGGTACAACTCCAGCGGGTCTTCGCCGCTCGATTCTTGGTCGAGCACGCGCAAATGGTCTACGGGGGCGAAGGGCCGGCCAGCCATGCCGTTGGGCTGGATCGGACCGAACAACACAGCCGATGTCACGCCCAGGCCGTGTTCAGGGCCGTCCGGGTCATCGTCAGCGTCTTCGTCGAGCTTGCGATACGAGCGCAGCCAGGGACCGATGGGGTGGTGCTTTGGTAGTCCCCCATCCAGAATGGCGACACGCGGCTCAGACGACAGGGCCTGCTCGGTGGGAAGGCTGCACCCCACCGAGGGTCCACCGCTGCGTTGCAGCGGGCGAATACCGCGAAGCTTGGGCACCGGCCGTATCACCCGGACGAAGGCGAAGCTGGCCAGCTTCTCGACTTCGCGCGGCTTGCCTTCGATCGGCACGAACCACAAGTTGCCAGCGACGAAATCAACTTCACTGTGGACCTTCACACCCTCCCTCTGGGCGAACTTCACGAAAGCCTTCTGGATGAGGCCAGGATCTTCGTCGGGCAACAGGTGCAGGCCGACCTCGAAGAATCGATCCTTCGGTCCGCCCAGGCTCACGATCCGTTGCGCCGGAGCGAAGGCGGCGAACTGTTCGATGTGGACCAGGTCGTCACCCTCGTCCGACTCCGCCTCGATCGTTTTCGTCCATTGCGAAAGGTTGCGGAAGGCCTGGCGTTTGCCGGCGACGAACAACTCGGTCGTCGTGGTTTCCTGCGGCGGCCCTTTGCGGGTCCAAGCCTGCGGCTTGACCTTGACGGTACGACTGCCGATGGACTCCAGGCCCGTGCTGCGCAACAGGCCGGTCGGGAAGTAGGAACGAGCGATGAAACTGGGGTTCATCATCAACCGGGCCACTGCGAAGTCGCCCGGGCAAGCGTCTGTAGGCAGTTCGTCCAGCGCGTTTGCAACACTTCGGAATTGAGGAACCAATCGTTCCCGAGCCTGCGCGAACGTGTAGACCTCGGCTTTGCCAGGCATGCGCTTCGGGCCAACGATGTCGTGTGTCAGCAGTTCGCCACGACCGATCAGGAAGTTGGTTTGGCTCATGCGTCAGCCTTTCTCCGTGGTGCGGCCTTTCGTGCCGCAGGGGTCTCGTTGGTGTACTTGCGAATCGTGTCCCGGCTCACGCCCGTGATATCAGAGACGGAGTGTTGGGACAAGCGGGTCTGCTTGGCCAGCATCACTGCCAGGTCGATGCGACCCTGCCTGTCGAGCGCCAAGGCACGTGCCTTCATGAAATCTTCAACCAGATCAGCATCGGTGGTCGTGCCCAGGGCCACGGCGCGCCGGAAGCGCTGCACATCTCGCTCAATGTCGCTGAACGAGTGCCCGGCGAACGCAAACACCAGGATGTCGATCCACCGAGCAAAGAGAGCGTAGTCTGGCCCCAGGAAGCGCTTGATGGCTTCCTTGACGGCCTGTTCATCGGGCGTCTTGAATTGGACCACCAGATCGAAGCGGCGCCATAGCGCCGGATCGATCAGCTCCGGGTGGTTAGTGGCCGCCAGCAATACGCTGCTAGCGGGCCATTCATCGACTTCCTGAAGGATCACCGTGACCAAGCGCTTGAGTTCGCCGACATCGCTGTCATCGCTGCGCCGTTTGGCGATGGCGTCGATCTCGTCCAGCAGCAGCACGCAGGGCTCGCGTTTGGCGAAGTCGATGGCGGCCCGCAGATTGGCGCCGCTCTTACCCAGCAAGCTGCTCATCACGGCGGTGAGGTCGAGCACGTACAGAGGCACCTTCAATTGCGCTGCAAGCCAGCGGGCCGTGAGCGTCTTGCCGACCCCGGGTGGTCCCACAAAGATAGCCGAACGGGTTGGTGTCAGCCCCATGGCCTGGAGCCGGTCGCTCTGCCGGCGCTCGGCGATGAGTTGCCCCAGGGCATCCTCGATATCGCCGGACAGTAGTGGCGCGTCTTTCGTGGGCGCGTCCTTGAACACCTTCAAGAGCGAGAGACGGGACTCATCATCTACCGGCAAAACCTGGGGCGCCGAGGGCTGGGGCGGCAGCTTGCGCATGGGAGAAACACTGCGCACCGGCTTCGACTTCAGGAACAGTTCAAGCTGCTCAGCCAAGTCGGGCGCCGTCCCACGGTACTTACGGACCAGCCTTGCCGCGAACAGGCGCACGTCCTCCGCCTGCTCTGCCAGAGCCAAGCGGACCATCTGGGCTAAATCTGATTGTTCTTCCTTCATTTCGCCCACTTCATCATTAAGTCATTGATTTATTTGAACAAATAAATTTACATTTTTGGACTAGACGTATTGTCTCACAAGTCGAGAAGAGTTGGGCGGCGTCGATGCCAGTGGCGGTGCAGCCTGGTAGTCGACCGATATGCGAGGGTGCACCTGACAACCCCGTCCTTTGCCGAGCATGGGCTGATCTGAGCCTGCGCAACCGGAAGCCGCATGGGCTTCCGGTTTTCATGTGCCGTGGACACCGCGCCATGGCATGGCACGAGGAATTTGCATGGACAGGGGTAGGGCTGGCTTGCTGCTGCACCCAGCGTGCCACGTCGTTCTCGCCGTCAAGGTCGGCGCGCATCGGAGATGCGCTGGCGGCCCGGCAGTCCGTCTTCGAACCTTGACCGCTGCGCTGCGCCGTGACCCGGAGGCTGCGGGCAATCCCGCCCGGCATTCCTTCTGGAGTTCACTATGAACGCACTCATTACCGACGAGCAGCGAGTGCTGCTGCTGGCAAACGGCCGCGAATCCCTGCAGAACCCCGACTTCGACCCACCGCCCGTGGTCAAGCTGTTTACACCCGACGCCAGCGCGACCTGGCTGCTGACCGAAATCGACCCGGACGACCACGACCATGCTTTTGGTCTGTGCGACCTGGGTCTGGGTGCACCCGAGCTGGGCTGGGTCAGTCTTCAGGAACTGATGACGGTGCGGGGTCGGCTCGGCCTGCCAGTTGAGCGCGACCTGCATTTCCGTGCCGAGAAACGGCTGAGCGCCTACGCCCAAGTCGCAAGGCTGGCCGGACGCATCGTCGTCTGACCATTCGCCAGGGCGTCGCAGACGCCCTGGCTTTCAGGGTTTGAGCAGATCCGGCAGGCAGTCAGCAAAAGCTGGCTGGATATTGCTCATCGTTCTGGAGATGGCCTCATCGCCTGTGAGGATGGCCATCGTCATGCCGGTCATGGTGGTAAGGCCGTTCGAGTTGCGCAGCACCTGTAGCGCCAAATGCACCGGAAATCCCTCGGCGCTGCGCCGCAAGGGGTGAATGCCGCCATACACGAAGGAATTCATGGCGTTCCAGGAGACGTCCTTGAATTGGACCAGCATCTGGTGAGCTGCGGCTGGAACACCATGTCCTACCTGCTTGCCCATCTGATCGATCATGTCCTTCGCGCTGGGTAGGTTCTTGGCGGCCTGTTCGGCTTCCAGCGTGAGCGGGGCCGACAGCTTCTCGATGGCCGCATCACTGGCGGCATAGATCAGCCACATCGCGCGGGTCAGCGCTTCGAACTGCAGCCGCATCAGGCTGACGGCAGAGGTCGGCATCCCCAGTGCCATCAAGGCGCGCAGTGCCGTTGCATGTCCCATGGCCACCACGCACATGCCTAACGCGACCTCACCGCGCGGAGATCCGTCGAACGCCGCGTCGTCGAGCAACTCGTTCAGCCGCTCGTGCAAGGCATCGGAGCGTTGAAACATTTGCTCCAGCGGGTCATCGGGATGAGCTTGTTCTCTCTCGGGCATGTCGTCATCGTAAGGCCTGCTATGCACTCGGGCATCCCCGGCCTTTTGGGAGATGGCCGGTCGCGCTGTCGTGCTGCGCACCGAGCCCCTTGCAGGGTCTCGCCCCCTTCGGGCTTCCATCGTTCCCTCGCTCCGCTCGGCTGACGCCTCCGGCCCGGCTTCCTGATCCGGGCCTGCGCGCTTCGCTTGCCGTGCGGTCGGCACACAGGGATGGCCGTTGCCAGGTTCAGCCGTCTCCCCTGACTCCATCACCTTGCTCGCGACTGTAGCCCGCGGCCGTGTGCCGTCAAGGCGCGCCGGGCCGTGTCCTCGGCTGCGCCTGCGGGCCGCACCAACCCTGCGCTTGTCTCCTTGACGACCCCCGGCCACGGGCTCCCTTTCGTCGCGGGCGATGAACTCAGGAAAGACGGTGGCAACGAGGCCAACCGGGTTCTTCGTGCCGACCGCACCGAACAGCCACCAAGGCTGGGCTCCGAATCTAGGAATCCGGTGTGCAGTTTCTTCAACAGCCAACTTTGTCAGGAGAAAGTCCATGCAACTCGCCTCTCGCTTCGCTTCCCGCTCCCCGGTGCTGCGTTCGGAACATCCCTTGTCGGATGAGCAAATCCGTACCGTCGTGCCGTCCATCTTCGCGGACGCGCCGCACGAAAGCCGCTCCGAGCGGTACAGCTACATCCCCACCGCTGCGGTGTTGACCGAGCTTCGCAAGGAGGGTTTCCAGCCCTTCATGGTGTGCCAGACCCGCGTGCGTGCCGAGGACCGCCGCGACTTCACCAAGCACATGATCCGGCTGCGCCACGCCAACCAGATCAACGCCCGCGAGGCCAACGAAATCATCCTGCTGAATTCCCATGACGGTACCAGCAGCTATCAATTGTTGGCGGGGATGTTCCGCTTCGTCTGCAAAAACGGGCTTGTCTGCGGGGACACCGTGGCCGATGTACGGGTGCCCCACAAAGGCGATGTGGCCGGGCACGTCATCGAAGGTGCCTATCAGGTGTTGGGTGGCTTCGCGCATGCGCAGGAATCGCGCGAATCGATGCAAGCCATCACGTTGGATGCGGGGGAATCGGAAGTGTTCGCCCGTGCCGCGCTGGCCCTCAAGTACGACGACCCGGCCAAGCCCGCGCCGATCACGGAATCGCAAATCCTGATGCCCCGCCGTGTGGACGACCGTCGCCCCGATCTGTGGTCGGTCTTCAACCGCACCCAAGAAAACCTCTTGAAGGGCGGACTGCAAGGCCGCACCGCCAATGGCCGCAGGCAGCAGACCCGCCCGGTGCAAGGCATCGATTCCGATATTCGCCTGAACCGCGCTTTGTGGCTGCTGGCCGATGGCATGCGCCAGCTCAAGGCCTGACCCCTCCACGCAGATCACCCGCCGGAGGGGCGGTTCCCCTCCATTCCCTGTTTGTTTCATTCCATTGGAGATTCACCATGAACGCCGTTACCCAGACCGAAGCCCAAGCCGTCAACGCCGCCGCCAGCAGCGCCGCCAACGCATTGCAAGCCGCCGACCCGAGCAAGCACATGATCCTGGTGCCGCTGTCGCGGCTGGTGTTGCGCCCCACGGGTCGCAACGTGCGCAAGACCCCGCGCATGTCCATTCCCGAACTGGCCGCATCGATCCAGCGCGTGGGCCTGCTGCAAAACCTGATCGTGATTCCCGCTGCCGATGGCCTGCATTACGAGGTGGTCGCCGGTGGCCGCCGCCTAGCGGCCCTCAAGCTGCTGGCGAAAAAGCACCGCATCGCCAAGGACTGGAATGTGCCTTGCCTGCAAGTGGCCGATGGCACGGCCCGCACCGCCAGCCTCACCGAGAACGTGCAGCGCGAAGCCATGCACCCGGCCGACCAGTTCGAGGCCTTCGCCGCGCTGGTGGCCGAAGGTCGGCCCATCGAGGACATCGCGGCGGACTTCTCCGTCACGCCGCTGGTGGTGCAACGCCGCTTGAAGCTGGCCAACGTCTCGCCGCGCCTGATGGCCGACTATCGCGCCGAGGCCGTCTCGCTGGATCAGTTGATGGCCCTGGCCCTCACCGACGACCACGCGGCGCAGGAAAGCGCCTTCTACGATGCACCGACGTGGCAGCGCCAGCCGTCCGCGCTGCGCAAACGACTGACCGAGCGCGAAATCGACGCCTACCGGCATCCGTTGGTGCGTTTCGTCGGGCTGGACGCCTACGAGCAGGCGGGCGGCGGTATCCGGCGCGATCTGTTCGCGGAGGACGATGCGGGCGTGTACCTGACCGATGCCGCGCTGTTGGAACGACTGGCGCAGAACAAGCTGGCGGGCATCGCCGCCGAGGTGAAGGCCGAGGGCTGGGCTTGGGCCGATGCCACGCCGGGCATGACCCATGCCGACCTGCACGCCTTCCAGCGTGCGCCGAGGGAGCGCCGCGATCCGAGCAAGCGCGAAGCACAGCGCATCGAGAAGCTGCAAGCCAAGATGCAGGAGGTGGCCGAAGCCATTGATGCCGCGACGGACGCCGAGGACGAGGACAAGGCCGACGCTTTGCAGGAGGAAGGCGAAGTCCTGGGCGAGCAGTTGCAGGCGCTGGAAGATGGCTTGCAGGGATATGCCGCGAACGTGAAGGCCGCAGCCGGTGCCATCGTCACCATCGACCGCAACGGGCAGGCCGTGATTCATCGCGGGCTGCTGCGCGAAGCCGAGGCCAAGGCGCTGCGCACACTGGAGAAGCTGCGCCAAGGGTTCAGCGACCCAGATGCCGCGAACGATGACGAAGGCGAGGAAGACATGCAGCCGAAGGCCGCAGCGATTTCCGACCGACTGGCCCAGCGCCTGAGCGCCCATCGCACCGCCGCGCTGCAAATCGAGGTGGCCCGGCATCCGCAAGTCGCGCTGGCTGCGCTGGTGCATGGCATGGTGCAGACCGTCTTGCAGGGCCGCTACTACGGCCACGATATTCCGCTGGGCGTGAGCCTGAAAGTCCAAGACCGGCTTGAAGGCATGGCCCCGGACTGGCCGCAGTCGCCCGCCGCCGTGGCGCTGCGCGAACTGCAAGAAACCTGGGGCGGCAAGCTGCCCGAGGACAGCGCCGCACTGCTCGCCGCGCTGCTGGCGATGGAGCAAGGCGAACTGGTCAAGCTGCTGGCCGTGTGCGTGGCGGGGGCCGTGGACGTGGTGACGCCTCGCGCCACGGCGCAGCAGCCCGGCGCGGAATTGGCCCAGGCCGTGGGCCTCGACATGGCTGCATGGTGGCAACCCACTGCGGAAGGCTATTTCAAGCACGTTCCGAAGGCGGCGGTTTTGCAAGCCGTGGGCGAGTTCGCGCCCGACAGCGTCCACCGGCTGGCAAAGCTCAAGAAGGCCGACATTGCCAGCGAGGCCGAGCGGCTGGCGAAGGGCACGGGCTGGATGCCTGCCATCTTCAAGACGGCAGACGCGCCCGAGGAAAGCCCGCAGGATGCGGAGCAGGACGGTGCGTAAGAAGTCGCCCCTGTGGCGGATGAACCCGCCGAGGCATTGGCCGCTTGACCCATGCCGAAGGCAAGCGCCCCGGCCGGGGCGCTTTGCCGCAGGGAGCCGAACCATGCCCACCATCAACACCACCAGCCGCCCGCGCATGGCGGCGATCTACGCCTACGGCACGACACGCGCCCGCCGCTGGCATGGCGATGGCGACGTGCGCGGCTACCGTCCGCCTTCGGGCTGGACGGCCCGCGCCGACCTCACCGACATTCATCCCATCACGGGCCGCGCCTTGGCGCGCGCCGTGTGGTGGATCATCGAGACGAAGGAATAACATCGTCAGCACCGCGCTCAGGCCGTTCCGTCCTGGGCGCGGTGAACTTCAAAAAATCCGGGCGCGGCGGTGGCCGCGCCCGGACTCGCCCCCTAAGAACCGAAGGACATCAGCCGTGCGACTGCTGTGAGATGCCGCGGATTAGGCGGAACAGTTCAGCTTGGTATTGCGCGTCATGCAGTGCCTGATGATCGCCCTTGGACTTGGGATGTAGTCGGGCGGCCATCCGGCTGGAACGGGTATCTGTCCAGCTTGAGCCCGTCGCCCCCATGTAGAGAGCCTTAATGTCCAGTGCGGTAAAGCCGAAAGGGTTCGACTGAAGGTAGCGGTGGAAATAGTAATTCACAAACGACCAGTCGAACGGCGCGTTGAGCCCAACGAATACGGGCGTGCTGTCGTTGCCTGCCACTTCGGTAACCCAGTCCTGAAACTGCTTCATGGCGACCTCGGGAGCCAGTCCCTCGGTGGCAAGTGTCTCAAGAGAGAGCCCGGTCACTTCCAAGGCCTTCGAATCGGCGTTGAGAGAGATCGGCTTCAGCTCGCACGAAAACACCTGCTCTGGGTTGTCGACGTTGCAGGCGCCGATCGTGAGCATGCTGTACTCGCCTGGGATTGGCCCCGACGTCTCGACGTCCACCGACAGGAAAATTTCGCGCTTCTGGCTCATGGGATTAGCGGGTCTGGGGCGACGAGAGGCGGCCTGCTCTTGATGGCGTTCCAGTGCCGACGAAACTCTTGCCGGCGCTCTTCCGCAGTGCCGGTTGTCTTCCAACGATGGCCTGACAGTGAGTAGATTGTTGATTTCCATCCAGAAGTGACCCACTAGCCCCCGGTTTTTCCATCTCAATCTGACCCACGCATTAACCCTAGCCTGCTGCTTTTATGTGCAGCAGGAGACCAGGAGTGATTGACGT
>NZ_JAZHFR010000058.1:0-22907 GCF_036541385.1 Comamonas sp. GCA5
CGGCCCGTACGGCGGCGGGTCCGCCGGCGCGCAGGGCGTTCAGCTGGCCTGGGCCTGCGCCGTGGCCTCTGGGGCCGGGTTGTGCCGTGCCCACTGGGCCACGCCACGCACCACATCACCGATCACCAGCACGCTGGGGCTGCCCAGTTGCTGTGCGGCCAGCGTGGCGGGCAGCGCGCCCAGGGTGGTGATGGCGTGGCGCTGCTGTGCCAGGCTGGCGTGCTGGATGATGGCTGCGGGCGTGTGCGCGGGCAGGCCACCGGCCTGCAGGCCGGCGGTGATCTGCTCGGCCGAGCTGATGCCCATGTAGATCACCAGGGTCAGCCGCGCTGCGGTGGCTGTGGCCGCCAGGGCTTGCCAGTCCGTGCCGGCATCGCCGGGCTTGGCGTGGCCGGTGATGAACACCACGCCGTGGGCGTGGTCGCGGTGGGTCAGCGGCGCGCCCAGGCTGCTCAGGCCCGCCAGGCCGGCGGTGATGCCGTTGATCACCTGCACCTCGATGCCGGCGGCGCGCAGGTGTTCCACCTCTTCGCCGCCGCGGCCGAAGATGAAGGGGTCACCGCCCTTGAGGCGCACCACGCGCTCGCCCTTGTGCACTTCGGCTTCCATCAGCTTCTCGATGAAGGCCTGGGGTGTGCTCTTGCAGCCGCCGCGCTTGCCCACATAGATGATGCGCGCGTCGGGCGCGGCAAAGTCCACGATGGCCTGGGACACCAGGTCATCCACCAGCAGCACGGTCGCGGTCTGGATGGCTTTCAGGGCCTTGAGGGTCAGCAACTCCGGATCGCCGGGGCCGGCACCGACCAGGGTGCAAGTGCCAGTGGGGGACAGGGGGGCGCTGTTCATGCGTGGGCTCCGGGGGTGACAGGCAGGGCGGGTGAGGCGGCGGGGCAGGCGGTCTGTAACTGGCGGTGCAGCGCCACGATGGCCTGCACCTGGGTGGCCAGGGTGTCGGGCAGCGGGCGCTGGCCTTGCAGCACTTCACGCGTGAAGGCGGCGGTGGCGGCGGCGTCCAGGTGCGGCGGCAACTCCGGCAGGGTGGGGATGGTACCGCTTTCGGCGGTCCATTCCTGCACGGTCCGGCCGTGCAGGATGGCGCGCATGGCCGGCTGGCGCCGTGGGTCGGCCACGGGCTCGCCCTCCATGCCGCGCAGCAGCAGCGCGTGGCCCCCGGCTTCGGCATGTGTTGCGGCCATGCTGAGGGCGTATTCCGGGTGCGTGTAGCAGCCCACGACCAGGCTGGCGAAACCACCGCGCCCCAGCGGGTTGAAGTGCTTGACCAGGCTGTGGGCGGGGTTGCGCAGGCCGATGGTGGCACGCGCATCCAGCAGGTCGGCCAGGCCGGGCAGCAGCTGGCGTGGGTCCATCAGCAGCAGCTCGCCGGGATCTGGCGCGTGCAGGCGGCTTTTTGGGCTGTGGCCCAGGTGCGCGAGCACCTGCGTGGCGGTGGTGCGGCTGGTTTCGGTGGTGGCGCCGTGCAGCAGTACGGGCAGGCCTTCGCGCACCAGCAGCAGCGCCAGCAGCGGGGTCAGCACGGGCAGGCGGCGCGCGCCGTTGTAGCTGGGCAGCACCACGACCGGGCTGGCAGGGGCCTCGGTCAGCGGCAGGCGGGCGTGCACTGCGTCCATGAATCCGGCCATTTCGGCAGCGGTTTCCCCCTTGATGCGCATGGCCAGGCAGAAGGCCCCCACCTGCAACGGGTGGGCCTGGCCGTCGAGCAGCCAGCCCATCAGCTCGGCGGCCTGCGGCCGCGACAGCGGGCGTGCGCCGTCTTTGCCGCGACCGATTTCCTTGAGGTATTGCTGGATGCTCATTGGGTATCTATAAAAGTATTCGCCGTATTTTGAATGGTTTTTTATATCTGTTTCTTATATGAGCATGGCGTTTGCGTCTGATTGACCGCTGTCGCCCGGCGCCGTGCTGTCAGGCTTTGCCGCATCGTGCACGCCATGGCCGGTGGCGCCTGCGCGCTGCCGCATACTGACGCCCCAGGGGCGGCACCAGCCGCCCGCCGACAGGAGTGAGTGATGCATCCACAGCAATCTTTGGTGTCCGAATTGATGGCGCAACTGCAGGGCGCGCCCATGCAGCAGATGGCGCAGCAACTGGGCGCAGACCGCCAGCAAATCCAGACCGCGGTGGGGGCGGCCTTGCCCTTGCTGCTGGGCGCCTTGGGTCACAATGCCGCACAGCCCCAGGGTGCCGCCGACCTGATGGGGGCGCTGCAGCGCGACCACGCTGCGGCCTTGCCCCAGGGGCTGGGTGGTCTGGGCGAGCTGCTGGGCACCGTGCTCGGGGGCGCGGGTGGCGCGGCCAACCCCGCTGGGCAGGGCGCGGCCATCCTGGGCCACATTTTGGGTGGCAGCCAGCAGCAAGCGCAGGACAGCCTGGGCCAGGCCACCGGGCTGGGCGGACAGACGGCGGGGCAGTTGCTGTCCATGCTGGCGCCCATCGTCATGGCGTTCCTGGCCCAGCGTGTGCAAGCCGGCAACATGGATGCGGGTAGCCTGGGGCAAAGCCTGGAACAGGAACGCGCCCAGGCCCAGAACGCCGGGGGGCTGGGCGGTGGGCTGCTGGGCAGCCTGCTGGACCAGGACGGCGATGGCAAGCTGGGGGCCTCGGACCTGTTCAAGCTGGGCAGTGCCTTCCTCAACAACCGCCGCTGACCGCCAGTCGCCCCATCTGCCAAGCACCTGCGGGTGCTTTTTTCTTGCCTGGGGCACAAGGCTTTTGGCCGGGCCCATGCTGCGCCGTGGTGGGCAGACCTACACTTGCGCCCTATGAGTCAGCTGATCTTGGGTATTGAATCTTCGTGTGATGAAACCGGCGTGGCCCTGGTGCGCATGCCGGCCGACGGCAGTGTGCCGACGCTGCTGGCCCACGCCTTGCACAGCCAAATCGACATGCACCGCGCCTATGGCGGGGTGGTGCCGGAACTGGCCAGCCGCGACCACATCCGCCGCGTGCTGCCGCTGACGCAGCAGGTGCTGGACGATGCGGGCCAGACCTGCAGGACATCGACGTGGTCGCCTTCACCCGGGGCCCCGGCCTGGCCGGCGCCCTGCTCGTGGGGGCCGGGGTGGCCTGCGCGCTGGGGGCGGCCCTGGACAAGCCCGTGCTGGGCGTACACCACCTGGAAGGGCACCTGCTGTCGCCCTTCCTGAGCGCCGATCCCCCGGAGTTTCCCTTCATCGCCTTGCTGGTCTCGGGGGGGCACACCCAGTTGATGCGCGTGGATGGCGTCGGCCGCTACGAGATTCTGGGCGAAACCATCGACGATGCCGCCGGCGAAGCCTTCGACAAATCCGCCAAGGTCATGGGCCTGCCGTACCCCGGCGGCCCCATCCTGTCCAAACTGGCGGAAAGCGGTGACCCCGAGGCCTTCAAGCTGCCGCGTCCCTTGCTGCACAGCGGCGATCTGGACTTTTCGTTTGCGGGCCTGAAGACCGCGGTGCTGACGCAGGCCAAGAAACTGGGGGACGAGCTGGAAGCGCGCAAGGCCGACCTGGCGGCCAGCGCCCAGGCGGCGATCGTGGATGTGCTGGTCAAGAAGACCCTGAACGCCCTCAAGCAGACCGGCATGCAGCGCGTGGTGGTGGCGGGGGGCGTGGGCGCCAACCAGCTGCTGCGCCAGCAACTGAACGAGGCCTGCGCCAAGCGCAAGATCCGCGTGCACTATCCAGAGCTGCACCTGTGCACCGACAACGGCGCCATGATTGCCATGGCGGCCGCCATGCGCATGCAGGCCGGCCAGCAGCAGGCCGACAAGCACTATGCGTTTGATGTGAAGCCGCGCTGGCCGCTGGACGCGATTGTGGAGCTGGCTTAAGCCGGCCTGCAGCTTTACCAAAGCTTCACAGGGCTTTTGTCCGGGCCCTACACAGGCTCTGCACAATCGCGGGGTAGAAACAAGCGAACACGCGGTTTTTCTCCCCTTTTATGCAGAACCAGCTTCCCTCCATTTCCGACCGCCACCCGGCGCGCGCCTGGGCCACGCCACTGGCGCTGGCCACGGCCTTGCTGGTGGCCGGCTGTAGCCACACCTCGCAATTTGCCGGACAGAGTCAGTCCGTGCCGGTGCCCACACAGTGGCAGCGCAGCGCCGAGGCCGCCCCTGTGGCATCGCCCGCAGACCTGAGCCGCTGGTGGCAGCGCTTTGGCGACGCACCGATGACGGCGCTGATCGACCAGGCCCTGGCCGCCAACCCGAGCGTGCTCAACGCCCAGGCCGTGCTGCGCCAGGCGCGCGCACAGCGCGATGTCCAGGCCGCCGGCCTGCTGCCCAGTGTGGGCAGCAGCGCGGGGGCCACCCGCAGCCGCTCGGGCAACAACGATGCCAGCAACCGTTACTCCGTGGGCGTGGACGCCAGCTGGGAGCCCGACTGGTGGGGCCGCCAGGGCAATGCCGTCCAGGCCGGCGATGCCAACGTGCAGGCCGCTGTGGCCTCGCTGGAAGGGGCCCATGTGGCCCTGGCCGCCGAGGTGGCGCTGAACTACATCGAGCTGCGCAGTCTGCAGGAACGCCTGCAGATTGCCCGCGACAACCTGGCCATCCAGCGCGAAAACCAGCAGATCACCGAATGGCGCCTGCAGGCGGGGCTGGTGACCTCGCTGGAGGCCGAGCAGGCCCGGCAATCCACGGCGCAGACGGCCGCGCAGCTTCCGGCCCTGCAAAGTTCTCTGGCCCAGTCGCGCCATGCACTGGCCATCCTGACCGGGCAGCCGCCCGGGGCCCTGGATGCCCAGTTGCAAACCGTCCAGCCCCTGCCCGTGGCCCCCGAGCAGCTAGCCATGGCCTTGCCGGCCGATACCTTGCGCCAGCGCCCCGATGTGCGCGTGCAGGAGCACAAGGTGGTGGCGGCCGTGGCCAATCTCTCTGCCCAGGAGCGGGCCAACTTCCCCAGCTTGCGCCTCAGCGGTTCGCTGGGCCTGGGCGCCCTGACGGTGGGTGCCCTGACCAATGGCGCTTCGGTGGCGACCAGCATTGCGGCCGGCCTGTCTGCGCCGCTGTTCGATGGCGGCGCCAACCGCGCCAAGATTCGCGCCCAGCAGGCGGCGGTGGAGCAGGCGCGCATCGCCTACCGCTCCACGGTGCTGACGGCCTTGCAAGAGGTTGAGGATGCGCTGGCGCAGCTGCAGGGCGACAAGGAACGGCTGGTCCAGCTGCTGGTGGCACAGGAGGCCGCACGCAATGCCTCGCTGCTGGCCAACCAGCGTTACAGCAGCGGGCTGGTGGACTTCCAGACGGTGCTGGATACCCAGCGCACGCTGCTGTCGTCCCAAGACAGCGTGGCGAGCACGCGCGCGGCCATCAGCACCGACCATGTGCGCCTGTACAAGGCGCTGGGCGGCGGCTGGCAGCCCCTGGACACGGATGGACAGCGGGTGGGCAGCAGCACCCCCGCCACGTTGTGAGAGATGGAACGGACAAAGTGATGAACAAGAAAAACTCCGCAAGCACCTCCAAGGAGGTCCAGGAATTACTGGGTGACGGCTTGGCACGCCGCTGGTGGCAAAGCCCCACGGTCTGGATCGGCGTGGTGGCGATCGTGGGTGCCGCTGGTGCCTATGCCTACTGGCAGCACCAGCAACAGGTGAACGCCAAGCCGGTGTATGTGGCCGAGGCGGTCAAGCGCGGCAATCTGTCGATCACGGTGTCGGCCAACGGCACCTTGCAGCCGACGCGGACGGTGAATGTCGGCTCCGAGCTGTCCGGCACGGTGCGCCGGGTGCTGGTGGACGTCAACGACGAGGTCAAGCAGGGCCAGGTGCTGGTGGTGCTGGACACGGACAAGCTGAATGCCCAGCTCAACCGCTCCAAGGCCTCCGTGGCCTCGGCGCTGGCGCGCCTGCAGCAGGCCCAGGCCACCCTGAAGGAGGCGCGCTCCAATTTCGCCCGCCAGGAAGAGGTCCACCGCCTGTCCGCAGGCAAGGTGCCGTCCGCTGCGGAAATGGATGCCGGGCGTGCCTCGGTCGATCGTGCGGTGGCCGATGAAGCCGCCGCCCGCGCCTCGGTCGACGATGCGCGCGCCGCACTCCAGACCGATGAGACCAACCTGTCCAAGGCCTCGATCAAGTCGCCCATCGACGGTGTGATCCTGACCCGTTCCGTGGACCCCGGTAACGCCGTGGCCGCCTCGCTGCAGGCCGTGACCCTGTTCACCGTGGCAGAAGACCTGAAGAAGCTGCGCCTGGAAGTCTCGGTCGATGAGGCCGACATCGGCCAGGTGCAGACCGGCCAGCGCGCCAGCTTCACAGTCAGCGCCCACCCCTCGCGCACCTACCCGGCCAAGGTCACGCGCGTGGACTATGGCTCCACCAAGACCGACAACGTGGTGACCTACCTGGCGCGCCTGGATGTGCGCAACGAGGACCTGTCGCTGCGCCCCGGCATGACGGCATCGGCCTCCATCCGCGCCAACGAGCGCAGCGATGTGCTGCTGGTGCCCAACTCGGCGCTGCGCTTCACACCGGTGGGCATGCAGGCCCCGGCGGTGGAGGGCGCGACGCCCGCCGCCGAGCGATCGGGCGGCTCTGGCGCAGAGCGCAGCCCCCGCCCGCAGGGCGCCTCGGGGGGCAACAGTGGCGGCATCATGGGCCAGCTGATGCCCCAGCGTCCTCGCATGAGTCGCGGCGGCGCGGGCGGCGCGCAGGCCATGGGGCCGGGCCAGACCCGCTACGTCTGGGTGCTGGAGGGCGAGCAGCCCGTGGCCGTGCAGGTCAAGACGGGCATCAGCGATGGCCGCATGACCGAGGTGGACAGCGAGAAGCTGGCCGAAGGTGCCCAGGTCATCACCGACCAGCGCAGCGGGGCCGCGCGATGAGCGAGGCCGCACCGCAAGCTGCTGACGGCGGCGCCAGCCCACCGCTGATCCGGTTGCGCAACATCGTCAAGGTGTATGGCGAAGGCGGCCTGGCCTTCAAGGCGCTCAAGGGCGTGGACCTGGACATCGCGCAGGGCGAATTCGTCGCCATCATGGGCCCCAGCGGGTCGGGCAAGTCCACGGCCATGAACACCCTGGGCTGCCTGGACCGGCCGACGGCGGGCGAATACCTGTTCAAGGGCGTGCACGTCGAAGGCCTGGACCGTGACGAGCGCGCACGGCTGCGTCGGCGCTATTTCGGCTTTGTGTTCCAGGGCTTCCATCTGTTGCCGCGCACCACGGCCCAGGAAAACGTGGAGCTGCCCCTGCTGTACCGCGGAGAATCGGCTGCGCAGCGCCACCAGGCGGCGCGCCGGGCGCTGGAGGCTGTGGGACTGAACGGCTGGGAGCACCACACGCCGGCCGAACTGTCGGGCGGGCAGCAGCAGCGCGTGGCGATTGCGCGCGCCATCGTCAGCAACCCGGTGGTGTTGCTGGCCGACGAGCCCACGGGCAACCTGGACACGCAGCGCAGCGAGGAAATCATGGAGTTGCTGTGGAAGCTCAACCATGAGCAGGGCATCACCGTGCTGATGGTGACGCACGAGCCCGAGATGGCCGCGTACGCGCGCCGCATCGTGCGCTTCAAGGACGGGCTGCTGGACACGGATGTGTCCAACGCCTCGGTCATGCTGCGTGCCGCGGCGCTGTCCGCGGGCGATGGGCTGGCGCAAGGGAGGGAAGGCTGATGTTCGGCAACACCATCTTGCTGGCGCTGCGCTCCATCCGCCGCAATCTGCTGCGCTCGTTTCTGACCATCCTTGGCATCGTGATCGGGGTCAGCGCGGTGATCACCATGGTCACCCTGGGCAACGGCGCCACCCTGGCCGTGCAGACACAGATCCAGGGCCTGGGCACCAACTTGCTGCAGATCCGGGCAGGGCAGCGCATGGGGCCGGGGACAACGGCCGCACCGGCGTTCAAGGACACGGACGCGAATGCGATTGCCCAGCAAATCGGTGGCATTGCCGCCGTGGCGCCCGAGGCGCGTTCCGGCACCACCTTGGTGGCGAACGGCCGCAACTGGTCGTCCAGCGTGATCGGCAGCACCAACGCCTGGCTGCAGACCGGCAACTGGAAGCTGGAGCAGGGGCGAGTGTTCACGCCCGAAGAGCTGCGCGCCGGTGCGGCCGTGTGCATCATCGGCTCGACCCTGCACCGCGAACTGTTCCAGAACAGCCCGGACATCCTGGGCCAGCACCTGCGGGTGAAAGCCTTCTCGTGCGAGATCATCGGCCTGCTGGGTTCCAAGGGCCAGGGGGCCTTCGGCAACGACCAGGACGACATGGTGCTGATCCCGCTCAAGACCCTGCAGCGCCGGGTCACGGGCAACACCCGGGTGAACACCTTGCTGGTGTCCATGGCTGAGGACAGTGATCCCGAGCGCGTCAAGAGCAGCCTGCGCGACCTGCTGCGCGATCTGCGCAAGCTGGCACCCATGGACGAGGACAACTTCAACGTGCTGGACACCAAGCAACTGGCCGACACCATGGCCGGCACCACCAAGGTGATGACCACCCTGCTGGGCGCGGTGGCCGCGGTGAGCCTGTTGGTGGGGGGCATCGGCATCATGAACATCATGCTGGTCAGCGTGACCGAGCGCACACGCGAGATCGGCCTGCGCCTGGCGATTGGTGCGCTGGAGCGCGAGGTGCTGCTGCAGTTCCTGATCGAGGCCGTGGTGCTGGCGGCGCTGGGGGGCTTGATCGGCATCGCGATTGCGGCCGTGGCCTCGGTGACGCTGGCGCAACTGATGCAGGTGCCGTTTGTCTTCAACCCCACGGTGAACCTGCTGTCGTTTGTGTTTTCGGCGGCGATTGGCGTGGTCTTTGGCTACTTCCCGGCGCGCCGCGCCGCGCAGCTGGACCCGATCGAGGCCTTGCGCCACGAGTGAGTGCTGGGGAATCCCTGCAAAAAAGCCGGAGGCTGCAAGGCACTCCGGCTTTTTTGTAGGGTGGGTGCGCCAGTGCTGGCGCTGCCTGACCTGGGAAAGGAGCTCCGCGCAACGGGCTAGCAGCACCCGGCTCAGGCCGGCTCGGCCGCGCCCAGGCGCTTGCGCATGGCAAAGCCGTAGAGCAGGCCCAGCAGGGCGGCAGCGCCCGATGCGCCGAGGATGCCCATCTTGGCTGCGGCCAGCAGTTCCGGCTGGCTGAACGCCAGTCCGCCGACAAAAATGGCCATGGTGAAGCCAATGCCTGCCAGCATGCCGACCAGCAGCACGCCGGGCCAGGTCACACCCTGGGGCATGGTGCACAGGTGCAGCCGGACGGCCACAAAGGTGGCCAGCAGCACGCCCACTGGCTTGCCCAGCACCAGGGCCACCATCACGCCCAGGGCCACGGTGGCGGGTCCGCTGGCCGACAGGTCCACCCCGCCGAACTGCACGCCGGCATTGGCCAGCGCGAAGATGGGCATGACGCCGAAGGCCACCCAGGGGTGCAGCATCATGGGCAGGCGAAACACGGGCGGCAGCAGGTCGCGCTGGGCCAGGGTGGCAATCTTCAACTCGTGGCGCAGCACTGCGGCATCAAAGTCGCCGCTGCGGGCATGCAGGTGCACGCGCGCCAGGGCCGTCTGTGCCACCTCCAGGTGGTGGCGCGGCGCGGGGCGCATGGCGACCGGCGTCATCAGGCCCAGCACCACGCCGGCCAGCGTGGGGTGGGCCCCGGTCTGCAGCAGGCCCAGCCACAGCACGGCGCCGGGCAGCACGTACATCCAGGCCGACGCCACGCCCATGCGGTTGAACAGCAGCACCAGCAGCAGACCGACAAAGGCCACGCCAAAGCCGCTGTAGTCCAGGCCACCGGAGTAGAAGAAGGCAATGATCAGCACGGCCACGATGTCGTCGATGATGGCCAGCGCCAGCAGGAAGATACGCAGCGGCCCGGGGATGGACTTGCCCAGCAGGGCCAGCACGCCCACGGCGAAGGCAATGTCGGTGGCCGTGGGGATGGCCCAGCCGTTGAGCAGTTCCGGATCGCTGCCGGCAAAAGCCACATAGATCAGTGCGGGCACGACCACGCCGCCAATCGCAGCGATGACCGGCAGCGCGGCCTGGCTGAGGTTGGACAGGGCGCCGTTGTGGATCTCGCGACGAATCTCCATGCCCACGACCAGGAAGAAGATGGTCATCAGCACGTCGTTGACGAAGAAGTGCAGGTCGGTGTTGACCGACCAGGGGCCGATGGTCAGCGACAGCGGCGCATGCCAGCTGTCAAAGTAGGTCTGTGCCCAGGGCGAGTTGGCCCACAACAAGGCCACGGCGGCGGCAATCAGCAGCACGATGCCGCTCATGGATTCGATGTGCAGCATGCGGGCAAAGCCGGCGGAGGCTTTGTCGGTCACGGCCTGCAGGGTGGGGATGCGCGCGCTGGGCGCGGGAAATTGAGGGTGCAGGGGGGCCTGGCCCTGGGGGTCATGGGGGTGCACGGACGGACTTTCGCTGAGTGCATGCAAGCGGCCCGACTTGCACATGAACATTCACCTGCCATCACCACCGCATGTGGCGGGCACCCGGGGCGCAGTGTACCCAAAGACACCTCCAGGACGGTGGTGCGGGGCCCGATTTTCCGAGGGAAGTCAGGGTAAATCCTTGAGAAATAGGAGCATTTGCCGCTTGTTGTATCGAGCTTTCCAAGTGTTTTAGCAAGGGATGGGCTGCTGCATCAGCGCAGTCAGCTATGCTTTTTGCTGCCCGCGGACATGAAAAAAGCCCCTGCGGCGCGAGCGGCAGGGGCTGGGAGCGGTGCGAAACCGGCGCTTACTTGAGCGAGTCTTGCAAGGCCTTCAGTGGATCGTCCTCGGCGGGGGCGCTGCCCGAGCCGTTGCCTTGCTCCATGTAGGGATTGTCGAAGTCGATTGGTGCCGGCATGGAGGATTCCATCTGTTCGCGGATGGCGTCCAGGTCGTAGTCCACCTTCTCGTCCAGACCGCTGGAGACGATGCCCGGGAAGGCAATAATCAGGCCGACCATCAGCAGCTGGATGCACAGGAACGGAATCGCGCCCATGTAGATCTGGTTGGTGGTCACCGGCGCAATGCGCTTCTTGGTGACCTTGTCGGTGTACTCCTTGTCGGGCGCAACCGAGCGCAGGAAGAACAGCGCGAAGCCGAACGGGGGGTGCATGAAGGAGGTCTGCATGTTCACCGCCAGCAGCACGCCGAACCAGATCAGGTCGATGCCCAGCTTGTCGGCCACGGGGGCCAGCAGCGGCACGACGATGAAGGACAGCTCGAAGAAGTCCAGGAAGAACGCCAGGAAGAACACCATCACGTTCACCAGGATCAGGAAGCCCAGCTGGCCGCCTGGCAGGTCCGACAGCAAGTGCTCCACCCACAGCGGGCCGTCCACGCCCTGGAAGGTCAGGCCGAACACGGTGGCGCCGATCAGGATGAATAGCACGAAGCACGACAGCTTGGTGGTGCCAACCAGGGCCTGGCGCAGCAGCTGGTAGCTCAGGCGCTTGCGGCTGACGGCCAGGATCATGGCGCCCAGGGCACCCATGGCGCCGCCTTCAGTGGGCGTGGCAATGCCCAAGAAGATGGTGCCCAGCACCAGGAAAATCAACAGCAGCGGGGGGATCAGCACGAAGGTGACTTTTTCCGCCACGTGCGACAGCAGACCCAGGCCGGTGGCTCGGTTGATGGACGCGGCCACGAAGGCCAGCGCCACGCCAAAGCACATCGCGAAGACGATGGTCTCGTCCTTGGCCACTTTTTCCACCACTTCACCAGTCAGCCAGCTGTGGATGGTGGCCATGTTGTGGGCCGCAAACACCGACACGCCCACGCACAGGATGGTCAGCACCAGCAACGACATCAGTCCGCTGGAACCGTCCTTTTCCTTCAGGCTGCGCGCTTCGGGCGGCAGGGCCGGCACCATTGTGGGTTTAAAGATGGCGATGGCGAAAACCATCAGCATGTAAAAACCCACCAACATGAAGCCTGGCAGGAAAGCACCCTTGTACAGGTCACCCACGCTGCGGCCCAACTGGTCGGCCAAAATGATCAGCACCAGGGACGGCGGAATGATCTGCGCCAGCGTGCCGGAGGCGGCAATCACGCCCGAGGCGATGCGGCGGTCATAGCCGTAGCGCAGCATGATGGGCAGCGAAATCAGGCCCATGGAGATCACGGACGCCGCCACCACACCGGTGGTGGCGGCCAGCATGGCACCCACCAGAATCACCGCAATGGCCACGCCACCACGGATGGGGCCGAACAACTGGCCCACGGTGTCCAGCAGGTCCTCCGCCATGCCGCTGCGCTCGAGGATCAGCCCCATGAGCGTGAAGAACGGAATGGCGAGCAGGGTTTCGTTCTGCATGATGCCGTAGATGCGCAGCGGCAAGGCCTGCATAAGGGCTTCGGGCAGCACGCCCAGCTCAATCCCGACCACGGCAAAGAACAGGCCGCAGGCACCCAGGCTGAATGCCACCGGGAAGCCCAGCAGCAAAAAGCAGATCAGGCCCGCGAACATGATCGGGGCCATATTGTTTGCAATGAATTCCATAGCTATCTCCCTCCGCGATCAGGCGCTCTTGGCGGCGTTGCGCGCGGCTTCTTCTTCCGCCTTGCGGATGACTTCGGCCAGCTCTTCTTCGGGCGTCTTTTCCATGATCTTGACGGTCGGATCGTCGATCAGGCCCATCAGGAAGGCGATGCGCTTGATGAGCTCGGACAGGCCCTGCAGCAGCAGCAGGCCAAAGCCCAGGGGCATCATCAGGTACACGGGCCAGCGGATCAGGCCGCCAGCATTGCTGGACATTTCGCCGGTGTTCCAGGCCTGCAGGAAGAAGGGCACGCCGTAGTACAGCACCAGGGCGCACATGGGGGTCAGGAACAGGGCGAAGCCCAGCACGTCAATCCAGACCCGCGTGCGCAGGGACAGGCGGGCGTTGATCACGTCCACCTTGACGTGTTCCTTTTCCAGCAGCGTATAGCCTGCGGCCAGCAGGAAGGACGCTGCAAAGAAGTACCACTGCACTTCCAGGAAGGCATTGGAGCTGGTGTGGAAGACCTTGCGCACCACCGCGTTGACACCGCTGATGACGGTGGCCGCAAGGATGAGCCAGATGACATATTTACCGACCCAGGCGTTGAGCCCGTCGATACCCCGTGAGAGTCGTAAGAGTGCTTGCATGGTGTCTCCAAAAAGCGCGATGTGTGCCGCAAGTGGGCTGCCGACGTGTGGCCGACGCCTCTTGCAGACGTGTAGGAATGCACAGTCGCGCGATTCTACGGAGCGCACCCCCCAGTTGCTGACGGCTTTGTGACGGGAAGGTGTAAATCCAGGATTTTTAACGCCTGGATGGAGTGAAATACAGGGTTTTTACTAGGTGTTGGCTGCGGTTGTGGCAGGTGCGCAGGTCCACCAGGGCAGGCACTGGTCCAGGGTGTAGATGTCGCCGCAGCCGGTGCTGTCGTGGCCCCCCTGGCTGTGCAGGCGGTTTTGCCAGGCGGGCGTGCGCAGCAGGGTGCACAGCGCTTGCAGGGCCGGGTGCTGCAGCAGCGTGGCATGGCAGACCAGCAGGTCGTGCTCCTGGCACAGCGGGATGAAGTCCAGGCCCTTGGCCTGTGCTGCGGAGGCAATGCCCAGACCCACATCGGCCTGGCCCTGGGCCACGGCCTGGGCCACGGCGTTGTGGCTGGGCTCTTCATCGTCGAAGCCCAGGATGTCAGCGGGCTGCAACTGGGCCTGCGCCATCAGGTCGGCCAGCACCACGCGGGTGCCGGTGCCCAGCGGGCGGTTGACAAAGCGCACCTGTTGGCGCGCCACGTCCTGCAGGCTGTGCAGCTGGTGCGGATTGCCGGCGGCCACGATCAGCCCCTGGGCGCGCAGGCCCAGTCGGATGAAGCGGTAGTGCTGCAGGTGCAGCAGCGGTTTGTAGATGTGCGCCGCCATGGAGTGCTTGCCCGCCGCCTGCAGCACGTGAAAGCCGGCCAGGGTGGTGCGGCCCTCGTGCAGGGCCCGCAGGGCGTCCACGCTGACGCAGGGCGTCAGGTCCAGGTGCACGGCGTGCTGCGGGTGCGCGCCGGCAAACTGGCGCAGCAGGCTGTAGGCGCTGTCGTAGCTGGCGTGCAGCGACAGGATGGGGGTGTGCTCGTCGTAGCCCAGCGCGTAGGTGCGCTCCAGCTCGGCCTGGACGGCTTCGATGTGGGGCGCCAGGCGCGCCTGGGCCTGGCGTTCCGTCAGCAGCAGGCGCAGCCCGAAGGGGCTGAGCTGGGCCGAATGGCCCTTGCCCCACAGGATCACTTCCCGGCCCAGCTGCGCTTCCCACTTCTTGAGGGCCCCCCAGACATGCCGGTAAGACAGTCCCAGCACCCGGGCCGCGCCGGAGATGGAGCCCTGGTCGGCCACCGCCTGCAGCATGTCAAGCAAGGGGTGCTGGATGATGTGGCTGGAGGCGCTGTCTTGCAGGCTGTAGTGAAGTTGGATGCGATGCACGGAGAACCGGAATACCTGGATCGAAAAAGCAAAGGGCGCACCTTAACGGGATTGCCGCGCCCTGCGGGCAGAGACCTCATGCCTGGGCCGCCTTTGGAGGCGGGCGGCCCTGTCGTGGCGCAGGCCTGCCGGGGCTGACGTCCGCCTGAAAAGGCCTTTGCCATCAAGACACCAGCCCGGCCGGTGCGGCGACGTGGACGTGCTTCAGCGTGTCAAGTGCTCTTTGTGCACGTGGGACAGCACGCCTTGGCAGGCATCCTCGATCAGGTCCAGCACATGCTCGAAGCCCTGGTCGCCGCCGTAGTAGGGGTCGGGCACCACGGCACTGCGCATCTCGCGGCAGAACTCGGTCAGCCGGTGCAGCTTGTGGCGCTGCGTCGGAGGGCACAGGGCCTGGGCACGGGCCAGGTTCTCGTGGTCCATCACCAGCACCAGGTCGTGCTGCTCGAAGTCCTCGCGCGTCAGCTGGCGGGCCCGCAGATCGCTGAGGTCATAGCCGCGCTGCAGGGCGTGCTTCTGGCTGCGGCGGTCCGGCGCTTCGCCCACGTGGTAGGCGTGCGTGCCGCACGAGTCCACGCGCAGCCAGGCGCTCCAGCCCCGCGCGTGTACCATGTCGCGCAGCACGCCGTGGGCCGTGGGGCTGCGGCAGATGTTGCCCATGCAGACCATTAAAACGGAAAAGCTAGTATTCATGCTGGTTTGCGGGCTGTGTACCCTAATTGTCACCTAATTCGTGCCCTAAGCATGCGTGTGGATAAGTCACGAAACACGCACGCGAAGCGGCTCAATGCCGCGTGGGTCGGCGTAAATATTGGCGGCTTTTTCTGTGGTGTGCCCAAGTAGTGCTTTGGTGTCCACATTGCCTTGTGCCATATAAATGCGCTTGGATAGGGAGCGGATTTCGTGAAAGGTCGGGGCGTTTTCGCCTGTGATCCCAGCAAGCTCTCTGGCCTCTGTGAATGCCTTGGATATGCGGTCTCGGAAAACTGCGCTTCCTGCTTTCACGTCATGGCGGTAGGTTCTGCGGTGGTGGACCACAAACTTGGAAACCACGTTGGAGCGGCAGGCTGCCAGGGCGTCGGCAAGTGTCATTCCCATGCAATCCATGCGCAGAGTGAGCGGGATTTCCAGCCAGATGCCTGTTTTTGCGCGCTTGATGGTCAGGAAGTCCTTGCCGATGGCTTTGCGCTCCAGCTTGGACAGGGTGTCTCTGTCCATGCCAGAAAGCAATGCGACCAGCATTGCACCTGGCAGCCATTCTGCGGCGTCGCTTGCCTTTTCAAGGATTGCCTGGAACTGCTCCATCGTCAGCCGTTGTCGCGTCGTCTTGGCTTCTGGCTTTTGGATGGGCTCTACGGGGTTGCTGTCCATCCAGCCAAGGGAGCGGCCGCGGTTGCACATGGCAAACAATCTGGAGCGCAAGGCTTGTGCCTGTCGCTTATGGCCGCTGGCCACTTCGTCCTCGACCAGCTGTGCGCAGTGCGCCACCGTCAGGCCAAGGCAGCTGATGCTGCCGATTGCATCGCGGATCTTCTTGTCCAATGATCGATTGCTTTTGGCGGTGTTGTAGACCTCGCTGACGGGCATTTTGTCCAGCAAATCAGCCACCGTGTTGTCGCGGCCCTGTATGCGTTCGAGCAGGGTTGGCTTTTCGGACAGCACATAGGCCAGTGCGTCGTTGGCTTCGCGTTTGGCCTGTGCGAGCGATACGCGGCCAATCGCAAGCTCTTTGCCTGTGACCGGGTGTCGCCAGACGAAATAGCCGGGGCGTGGCTCTCGAAGGCCGGTAGGCCAGTCTCTGCGGGATCTGTCGCGTGGGCGTGCATTCATCTCATGCCACCTTTTTCAGTCGGTCGACAAGCGTTGGTCGGCGGTTGGGGTCCACTGGTCGTGCGTCATCTTGCACATAGTACGACTTGCCGACTTTCACGGCTGGTGGGTCAATCCGGCCTTCTCGCACCATTTTTCTTAGGGTCCATAGGCTGGGTGGTGGGTCAAACGCGCAGGCCGCCCACGCCGTGAGGGTGATTCGTTTGCTCATGATGTTGCTCATAAAAAAGCCCCGACTTAGCGGGGCTGGTTGTCTTGTTCGTCTTGCTGGTCTTTCCAGCGGTCGCGCTTGTCGCCGCGCTGGCGTGCTCTGCGGCTCATGCCTTGGCCTTTCCGATGCCGTGGGCTGCCAGCAGGTCGCGCACTTGCTGCTCGGTGTAGAGCGGGTGGCACACTCCGCCGTCACTTTCTGCGTCAAACCTGCAATGCGTCTCATCGTCATAGAGCCGCATTCCGCGCTCTTCGCCATTGAACGTCCACTCCAGTGCAAATGCCGCTGGCTCCGGCAACTCCACAGGCGCTGCCACTGGTGGCCGGGGCGCGGCGGCTAGCAGTCCGTCCAAAGCATCAGCAGTGTCCATGTCAGACTGTGACCATCCTTGATCGCTTACGAATGAACCAAGCGATTCCTGGATGCGCTCCAGCAATTCAACCGGCACCGGCTTCCACCCCTGCGGCACTGGTGCTGCTGGAGCGCGGCGCGCTGCCTTCCATGCCTCCCAGCCAATTTGCGCATCTCGCGCAAGATACCGTTTTTGAGTTGCCGACCATCGCAGGAATACGTGTCGGATGTGGCCATCTGTGACATCGGCCTTCGGCATGTCTTTGCGAGTCTCATCGATGCGCCAAGCCTCAAACTCCGCGCGCTCTGCGTCTGTGTGGTGTGTCATGGCTGCTCTCCCTGCTTGTGCGGGGCTGTCATGGTCTTTGCCTTTGCCATCGAACGCTCTGCAGAGGCAAGAACCTTACGCGCCTTTTCGACCTCCTGAGCGCGTTGCTCCAGCAGGCAGGCATGGGCCTTCTCCCATGTGTCATGTGCGCTATGGCTCAGTTCAAACATCTTCGGGTTGCGCCGCTCAAATGCCGTGAGCACGCGATAGCTGATGTGGTTTGTGTACTTACTGGCGATGAACACCTTTGGATTCGTCATGCTCATGGCTGCTCTCCCTGCTTGGCTGCTTGGGTGGCGCGCTCGGCCAACCCTGCTCGGGCTTCGTATTCCTCCCATGCGGGCGGCTGTTCATCGTTGCCCTCGTCGTGCTCTTCATCGGCTTGGCACTTGGCCATGGCCGCGCAGCACGACGCGCACCACCGGTAGTTCATCAAAGTCCCATCAAACTTGGCGCTCATGCTGCGTATGCGCTCCCCCTTGCAGATGGTGCAGCCGCAGTGCGAACAAGGCCCTGTTTTACGTGCTGTGACCATCTTGTTGGAGAGGGTGGTGTCTCCCGGTGCGCCGAAGTCTCCGTCAAACGGGTCGAATGCAAGTGCTAGTTCTTCCATCACGCGCCCCCTTGCTTGGCTTGGGCTGCAAGGGCGGCGCGGTCAATGCGCTCGATTTCCGCCAGGATCAGCGCGGCGGCTTTTTCAAGGTTGCGACGATGGCCGGAAGGCTTCCACCAGTCAGCGGACCAAGGCCACATCTCCCCGACGAAATCCTGTGCTGACCTGGTTCGCACAAAAACCCCACGCGCCGTGTGAGGCGCTTTGATCGCCGCGCAGCTGGCCGAATGTGCTGCATAGCATGCAGCGGCAAGCGCCATTTCTCCGGTGTCGTACACGTCGTCGCGCTCGGTCTTCCAACCTTCGGACTCGATCTGCCGCTTACGCTCGGCCAGCACATCGCGTGCAGCCGGTGTCAGCGCAGCAAGCCCCTGCGCTGCTGGCTGGGTGGCGGACAGTCGTAGCGCGTTAGCAGCCTCTCTGCGCTCTACCTCGATCAAGTGACGCCCGCTTTCCAGCAAGTCAGCGAGTTGCAACAAGGCTGATGGTGCTCCCTCTACGGGGTGCGCGGGGGCGTCTACAGAAATTCCGCACTTACTCCACACGGCCCTCTCAAGTTCACGACCAATGTCTGTGCCAGGGCTGTGCTCGGTGAAAATTTTCAAGATTTCATCATCGGTCAGTCGCACGGCGGCCTGCACTGCCTGCGGTGCTGCTGGCTGGGTGCCGGCAAGGGCTGCCATCCATGTTTGCCAGTGCCGCTCAATTCCAACGACTGCGTACTTGCCGCTTGGAAGCCGATCAAACAGGTTTTCCCGAATCCCCTCCCAGTAGTGCTCCTTTTGTACTGATGCCTCAAATGCTGCGCGGTCATCGAGCATGCGGATGGTTGCAGGCACTCCCTCTGCGGGGTGCGCGGGGGTGGCGTTTTGCATGGCCACAAATGCGCCGTCCAAGAACGCACCCATGAACTTTCGAGCCATGTTCTGGCATTCACCCTCGCGCCCAATGTAAAGCTGCTGTGCTCCGTTGTCAGCGACAACAGCCCAGCGATGGAACATGCTTTCGTGTGACGGAACGACTTTGTATCTATCTACAGCCATCTGCTCAATTGCTTCCGGCACTGCTGCCTGCACTGCCTGCGGTGCTGCTGCCGGCTTGCGCAGCGGCTCCACGCCACCGGCGCCGATGGCCTCCAGCTGGGATTCCAGCTCGGCAATGCGCGCAGCCTGCGCAGCCAGCAGGTCATCTTTGCTTGCGAATTGGCTCATTGTTAAATCTGTCATGGTGGTGTTCTCCGTGCTCAGGCCGGGCGGCCGGTGGTGCTGATGGTTTTGAAGTCGATGACCCAGACCCAGGGGTTGGCGGCCCAGCCTGTTGTGTCGGGGTGGGTGTCGAGCCAGTGCTTCACACGGGCGTAGCGCTTGCTGTTCTTGTTCGCTGGCAGCGCTGGGCGGCCAGTTGTGGAATCCCAGAGTTCGCGGAATGCGTCATCTGGGTAGTTCCAGTTCTTCGGGTGCTGCTCATCTCTGATCGCGCTGTAGTAATAGCCCTCGCGGCCGTGTGAAATGCGGTTCACGCCTTCGGCAATTGCGTCTTCATTGCTGAGGTCCTGCAGGCGCTCCACGCGCACGCTGGTGATTTCCAGCCAGATGCGGGCGGCGGACTTGGGCATGTGGATTGAAGGACTCCAGCGTGATACTGGCGAATTCCCGTCATCGGCTTGGGAATCGGTGGCCGCGTACCAGATTCCCGTATTTCCACCGGCTATCTGCCATGTCTCGCGCACATAGATGCGGTCACCGGGCTTGCCCATGGGGCAGCGCCATTCGTATGCCGGATCGGTTTTGTCGCACGGGCCGTCGCGCAGCCAAAGGTGGCGGTCGCCGCAGTAGCCGGCGTTCACCATGCCCTGGCCAGCGACAGGCTGCGGTTTCACGATGCGTCGCGTCTGGGTCTTGCGGCCCTCCAGAATGGCGCGCACCAGGGGCGCCTTGAACATCAGTCCTGTTTCTTTCATGGGTGCTCCTTGATCAGTGCCCGCAGGGCAGGCCTTCGCCCTCGGCGGGCTCTTGGTGGACAGGTGCGCCGCAGCTGCCGCAGCGCTTGATGGGTGTGGGCTGCTGGCCCTGGATGGGTGGTGTGCTCATGTGCGCTCCAAAAAGGAAAGCCCACCGTGGTGGTGGGCTGGTTGATCAGGCTGCGTACAGCAGCGCCTCATGTCGAAAGTTCGCTCGCACCAGGGCGGCGGCCACCGGCGGCGGGACGCTGTTGCCGACCATCCGCACCTGGGCGGTGGTCGAGAGGGCGATGCGTGGCAGGTCCAGCGGATTGCCGGGTGCCTGCTTGCCGTCGATGAACAGCAGGGCGGGGTCTGGGATTTCCTCGATCTGGTAGTGCTCGGGGAAGCCCTGGGCCCGGTACAGCTCGCGCGGCTTGAGCATGCGCAGCGTGATGTCTACCAGCGCCCACAGCTGGCCGGCGTGGCGCATCAGTACCAGGGTGGCCGGGTCCGGGAACTGCTCCGGCAGGTGCTGGTGCAGCAGCTCGGCGCACAGGCGGGCGCGCTGCGCATGCTCCGGGGCCAGTGCGTCGGCCGGCACCTTCACGGTCTGCACCAGGCCCATGCGTGCCTTGGTAGGTACCGTGTGCATGGGCGCGTTGCAGGCGCTGTCTTGGCCGCCCTCGCTGTAATACTTCACCAGGTAGGCCGTGATCAGCCGTTGCTGGGTGCCGCTGGCCGTGACCGTGCTCATGGGGGCGTCCGCGGGGCGGCCATCGCCCTCGTAGAAGCCGCCATTGGCTTGCTCCAGGCAGGCCGCCACTAGGGCGCTGGTGGCGCCGCTGGCAGTGACCGTGTTCAGCGGCACCTCCAGGCTTCGCACCCCATGGCTGAAGCGCTTGCCCCCGGCCGGTCCCTCGCCGTGGCCCATGTCCACTAAGTGGGCGGCTACCAGGGCGCTTTTGACGCCGCCGGATACCACCGTGCCCAGGGGCTGCTCCATGCTGTGCACCCGCGGTTGCTGGCCGGCGCGCTCGCCGTAGCCAATCGTGACCAGGTTCGCGGCCACAACCCCCATCTGGATGCCGGTGCTGGGCCGCTTGGGCGTGCCGCCGGCGGTGACCGTGGGCAATGGCGCATCCATGGCGCTGCCCACGCTGCCAGTGTTGAACTTGGTGATGTGGGCCATGGCCAGGGCGTGGTGCTGGCCGCCGGCGGATACCGTGGACAACGGGGCCTCGACACTGTGGCCGACCAAGTGCTGCTCAGTGGTCCCGCGCAGCGGCGTCAGGGTGGGGGCGATCACGGAGAAGTGCCCGCCCTTGACCTGGGCGCAGACCGTGGCCATGGGCTTGTCGGCCGGCATCGTGCGCTGGTTGCTGGCGTTGGCGTGCTCCGTGAGGAGCGGGGTCAGCACGGGCTGAGCCTTGGCGCCCACGATGAATGGGCTCTGGCAGGTCAGCACGTGGCGATACAGCCCCTTGGCCACTCGGCGCATGGTGTTGGTCACCAGCGGGCGCTTGCGGCCGAACACGCTTTCCGCGGGCAGGTCGAAGTCGATGCACTCGGCGGCCGTGCGCTGGGGAGCCAGCTTGCCGGCCAGGACGCGGCGGTCGGTCGGCTCGGCGTGGGTCGGCTCAGGAAACACGATGGGCAGGCCATCGCGGCGGGCCACCAGGAACAGGCGCTTGCGGATGGTGGGCGTGTCATGGTCACAGGCGCGCAGCTCCGTCCAGTCCACGGCGTAGCCCAGTTCGCGCAGCTGGCGCACAAAGCTCTTGAACGTCTGGCCCTTGCGGGCGGGGTCTGGCCGGGCCTTGCCCTCGGCATCCACGATCAGCGGGCCCCAGTCCTGAAACTCCTCCACGTTCTCCAGCATCAGCATGCGGGGCTTGCACTTGGCTGCCCAGCGCATGCCCACCCAGGCCAAGCCACGGATGTGTTTTTCCACGGGGGTGCCGCCCTTGGCCTTGGAGAAGTGCTTGCAGTCGGGCGACAGCCAGACCAGGCCCACGGGCTGGTTCTTGGTCACCGCGATGGGGTCCACCTCCCACACGCTCTCGCACAGGTGCTGGGTGTGCGGGTGGTTCAGCGCGTGCATCGCCAGCGCCTCGGGGTTGTGGTTGATGGCAATGTCCACGGGCCGGCCGAAAGCCATCTCCAGGCCTGTGCTGGTGCCGCCGCCGCCGGCGAAGTTGTCGATGATCAGCTCGCGGCCCAGGTCCAGGCCAAGGGTGAAGTTGTCACGTTTCATGGGCATCCAGAAAAGCAAAAACCCGCACGGTGGCGGGCTGTGGTGGTGTTGGGTAGGCGGCGCAGGTGCGCGCATGCCGATGCGCTTCTAGCCGGCGTTGTTCTTTTGCACGTTTGCCTTGATGGGTGGTCGATTGATGCTACTTATTTCGACCCTCGGCTTATTGCCACGGTGCAGCATGCGGGCAAAGCGGGCAAGCTCCAGGCTCTTAAAATCGTAGGCATCTGGGCCCCAGGCTGGCGGCGTGTTTTCGGGCATGGCCTGAATGCCGTCCTCGGTGAGGCGATAGATCTTCATGGTGCCTCCGCCTTGCGCATGTGGCTGTTGAAGAGGGTTTGCAGGGTGGCGTAGTGCAGCGCGTCCAGGCTGCCGCTGTTCAGGATGGTGGCCTCCGGATCAAACTCCAGGCCGGTCACCTCGCTGACGTGGCCGGTTCCGCTGGTGGGCAGGTTTGGGCGGTGCACGCGCCAGATTTGGCCGCCCAGTGCGCGGATGGTGGCGGCCTCGTCCGCAAAGCGCACATCGGTGACCACGATGTGCTGAATGCCGGTTTCTAGAAGCCAGCGCGCTTGAGTCTCAAAGCGCTTGACCCAGTACAGCGGGTCCTGTGCCCGGCGGTATTGGGTGCCCCACCATTGCAGGATCTGGCGCGGACTGCGTGGCACCTCTGACATCACATCCACATTGCAGGACTTCTCAATGCTCTGGACAAACCAGGGGTCAATGCACATGTTGAGATTAAGTGCTTCGCTGGGTTGCTCTTTGGTTCTGCGCTCTTTCAGCTGTTCAATGTTGATCAGAAAGGCTTTTGCCACCTCTTCATAAAGCGGGTCGGCAAAAGCCATGACGCAGTTCAGTCTGCGTTGCTGGTGCAATGCGCGGGACAGAGAAGTGGTCCCGGTCGTTTGAACAATTGAGTCCAGTTGCTAAGCGAGATCACCGGGGTTATGCCGCCTGCATTTGTGCAAACGGCAATGCTGCAAAGTACGCTTCATCAGGGGTAGCTTG
>NZ_JAZHFR010000059.1:0-22906 GCF_036541385.1 Comamonas sp. GCA5
GCGCTTCGGCCCCGGGGCGCAGTGCTGCTGCACCCGGGCCAGCGTGGGCGGCAGGCTGGCGCCGCGCTGCGTGGCACGGGCCAGGGCCTGGGCGCAGAAGAACTGCAGATCGCGCAGCAGCGCCGGCGGCGGCGCGGACTGGCCCTTGGCGTAGCTGGCGTAGTGCGACAGCAGCCGCGAGGCCAGGCGCTTGGCGTAGATGTCCAGCTCCAGCAGCTCCTGCTCCAGGCTGTCCAGCCAGGCGGCCGCCAGTTGCCAGACGGTGCCGTCCTGCGCGTGGGCGGCCAGGCCCAGGCTGGCAGCGCGCAGCGGCTGGCAGCTGGACAGGCTGGAGGCCTGCAGCAGGGCCAGCGTGTGCTGGTCCCAGATGGCACGCAGCGCCACGCTGGGTGCCATGGCGGGCACGTCCTCGGGCGCGGGCAGCGAGGTCTGGGGCCAGGGGGCATCCCAGAGGTCGGCCGGGTGGGCCGTGTCCTTGCCGCCCAGCTTGATCAGCGCACGGTAGCTGGGAAACAGGGTGTGGGGGGACGTGGGCTCGGCGTTCTCCAGGGCCTGCACGAAGCGCTGCGCATCGCGGGCCGCCAGGGCCAGCAGTTCCCCGGTCTTGCCGGGCAGGGGCTCGCCGCCCGCGCTCAACTGCTGCAGCGGTGCCCGCAGGCCCTGCATGAAGGTCGCCAGGCCCTGCAGGCCCAGCACCCGCGAGGCATTGCCCAGCTGCTGCAGCACCTGCTGGGCCTGCATCGCCTGCATGGCATCGCCCGGGGGCAGCAACTGCGCCACGTCGCTGGCCATGGCGGCCATGGCGGGCAGGAGCAACTGGCGCGGGTCCAGCGGGGCAGGGGAGGCAGTGGGCTGCGCGGTCTCGGTCATGGGGCAAACGGGGCGCGGAACGGGCGGTCGTGGCAAAGCTGGAACTATAGGCCGCGCCAGCGGGCGCACCGGGGCTTATTCGACAAACTTTCCGTGTTGCTTGTGGCGCTGGCGCACGCCCTTGCGCACGAACATCTCCACCCCGCCCAGCACGATGAAGGGCTGCTGCATGTCGCCCCCCAGGTGGGCGGCCAGGCGCTGGGGCAGATCGGCCAGCAGGGCCTGCACGGTGCGTGCGTCGGGGCTGTCCAGCTGCTGCTGGGTGCTGAGGAAGTCCTGCAGGTAGGCGCGCACCTCGGTCTCCAGCTGCGCCACCGTGGTGGGCGCGCCCACGTACTGCGGCTGGCCGGAACCGCTGACTTCGGTGCCGTAGACATAGCAGCCGATGTAGTCGCGGAAGGTTTCGCCCACGTCCGGGCCTTTGGTGAGTTTGCGCAACAGGTCAGTGAGCCACATGGCAGCAGGCTTTCAGGGAAGGCACACGCAAAACAAGAGCGGCTTGCGTATGCGGATCAAGGATTCTGGGCGTAAATGTACCGTAAAGCCTTGAAATGCCGACGCAGGCAGCTTCTGATTTGGAGCCGCTGGCGCGACCCAGCCTATGGGAGATGGACGGCCGGGACGCAGCGCGCAGCGGCAGGCAGCAGGTCCTTGCGATAAGGCCCCGCCTGGGCGTCTGCAGGCGGGGGGCGTCGCCCGCAGCAGCGCCGCTGCAGCGGCCGTCCCGGCCACCCTGACTTCATGCGCGGCAGAAGTCCTCGATGCGCCGGGCCACCTGTTGCGGCTGGTCGTGGTGCAGCATGTGGCCGGCGTCCTCGATGCGGCCGATCTCGCAGCGTGGCACGGACTGCAGGCGGGCGTGGTATTCGGCCAGGTCGAATCGGTCCTTCCACCACTGGCCCAGGCTGTCGTCGCTGGCTTCCAGGGCCAGCACCGGCGCGGTGATGGCGGCGTAGTGTGCCAGCACCTCGTCCACGCGGAACAGCAGGGGGTTGACCACCTTGTGCGCGGCATCGCCCAGGATGGCCCAGCGCCCCTGCGCATCGGGGGCGGCCCATTCGTGGGCCAGCCACAGGGCCTTGTCGGCATCCAGGCGGCGGTTGGTCTTGCGCAGGCGCGTGGCCACGTCCTGGACGCTGTCGTAGGTCTTGAGCTGGATGGCGCCGGCGCGCAGCTGCTGCAGCTCGTCCAGCCACTGGCCCATGCGGGCCGGGGCCTGCTGTGGGCGCGTGGCCGGCAGCCCGAAGCCTTCCAGGTTCACCAGACGGTGGATGCGCGCCGGCCGGGCGCCCGCGTACAGCATGGCCACGTTGCCGCCCATGCTGTGGCCGACCAGGTCCACGGCCTGGCCGTCCGGGGCGTAGTGGTCCAGCAACGCGTCCAGGTCGCCCAGGTAGTCGGCAAAGCTGTAGTGGTCGCAGGGCGCGGGCGGCAGGCTGTGGCCAAAGCCGCGCCAATCCGGCGCGATGATGTGGCGGCCGCGGTAGAAATCGGCGCTGAAGGCATCGACCACGAACTGGTAGGACGCGCCCACGTCCATCCAGCCGTGCAGCAGCACCAGCGGCGGCACGCCGGCCTGGGGCTGGCCCCAGGTGCGCACCCGGTAGCGCAGGTGGCGCAGGGGCAGGTCGATGGGGGTGGCGGGGCGCAAAACGGTGTACATGGCCCAATTATTGGGGGCTTGCCGCGTGACCGCAGTCAAGGCCGCGACGGGGCGCACTACACTTTGCAGCCATGAACACTGCAGCGATGAACCCCGTGCGGCTGGGCCGCAGCGACCTGATGGTCAGTCCGATCTGCCTGGGCACCATGACCTTTGGCGAACAGGTGAGCGAGGCCGATGCCTTCGCCATCATGGACCGCGCGCTGGAGCGCGGCGTGAACTTCTGGGACACGGCCGAGATGTACGCCGTGCCGGCACGCCAGGAGACCTATGGCGCGACCGAGCGCATCATCGGCCGCTGGTTCCAGGCACGCCCCGGTGCCCGCCAGCAGGTGGTGCTGGCCAGCAAGGTGGCGGGCCCCTCGCGCGGCATGCCGTGGATCCGTGACGGCCAGGGCATGACGGCGGCGGACATCGTCGCCTCCTGCGAGGGCAGCCTGCGCCGCCTGCAGACCGAGGTGATCGACCTCTACCAGATCCACTGGCCCGAGCGCCATGTGCCGGCCTTCGGCAACCTGTACTACGACCCGGCCAAGGAAGTCACGCAGACTTCCATCCACACGCAGCTGGAGACCCTGGCCAAGCTGGTGCAGCAGGGCAAGGTGCGTGCGATCGGCCTGTCCAACGAAACCCCGTATGGCGTGCACGAGTTCGTGCGCCTGGCCGAGCAGCACGGCCTGCCGCGCGTGGCCAGCGTGCAGAACCCGTACTGCCTAATCAACCGCAGCTGGGAAAACGGCATGGACGAAAGCTGCCACCGCCTGGACGTGGGCCTGCTGGCCTATTCGCCGCTGGGCATCGGCCTGCTGACCGGCAAGTACGACGCCGGTGGCACCACGGGCCCGCGTGCGCCCCAGGGCACCCGCCTGTCCTACCCCTCGGTGCAAAAGCAGCGCTGGGGCCGGCCCGAGGCGCTGGACGCTGCCCGCGTCTACAACCACTTGGCGCGCGCGCACGGCCTGACGCCCACGCAGCTGGCGCTGGCCTTCTGCTACCGCAACTGGCGCGTGGCCAGCACCATCATCGGCGTGACCAGCCTGGCCCAGCTCGAGGACAACCTCGACGCCTGGAGCGTGACGCTGACCCCCGAGCTGCTGGAGCAGATCGACCTGTACCGCTGGAAGTACCGCGACCCGGGCCAGTAAGCGCGGTCCGCGCACCCAGGGACACGTCATGGCTTCGCCTTGGCGGGCGTATTGGGTGCACGGCCTGCGGCCTTGCGCTTCATCTTCAGCGCCAACCTGTGCTGGGGTGGGCCGCATGAACCGCGCTCTGCCACGTTTTTTCTGCATTTCTGCGCATTGCCATGGCCAAAAAAGACAAAGTCCATGTGAGTGAAACCCCGGCCACCCAGTGGCTCAAGGCCCACCGAGTGGCCTTCACCGAGCACCCGTATGACTACGTGGAGCACGGCGGCACCACGGAATCCGCACGCCAGCTGGGCCTGGACGAGCACACCGTGGTCAAGACCCTGGTCATGCAGGACCAGGACACCAAGCCGCTGATCGTGCTGATGCACGGCGACTGCACGGTCTCGACCAAGAACCTGGCGCGCCAGATTGGCGCCAAGAGTGTGGAGCCGTGCAAGCCCGAGGTGGCCAACCGCCACAGCGGCTACCTGGTGGGCGGCACGTCGCCGTTCGGCACGCGCAAGGCCATGCCGGTCTACATCGAGCAGAGCATCCTGGATTTGCCGCGCATCGCCATCAATGGCGGGCGCCGCGGCTTTCTGGTGCAGCTCGATCCCCGGGTTTGTGTGGAGCTGCTGGGCGCCCAGCCCGTGCAATGCGCGCTGGCACAATAGCGCCTTTGCCGGTTCCGCACGCACGTGCGTAACCCACCGACATCACAAGGCCTGCCGACCCGCAGGCAAGGATTGCAGTCTTGAACGCCTTACTTCCCTTTGTGGCCGCTGTTGCGGCTTATCTGATTGGCTCGCTGTCGTTTGCGGTGATCGTCAGCTCGCTCATGGGCCTGAACGATCCGCGCACCTACGGCAGCGGCAACCCCGGTGCCACGAACGTGCTGCGCTCCGGCAGCAAGGCCGCCGCGGCGCTGACCCTGCTGTTGGATGCGGTCAAGGGCCTGGTGCCGGTGCTGCTGGTCCGGCTGCTGGGCCCCGACCATGGCCTGCACGAGGGCACGCTGGCCCTGGTGGCCATCGCCGCCTTCCTGGGCCATTTGTTCCCGGTGTTCTTCAAGTTCAAGGGCGGCAAGGGCGTGGCGACGGCGCTGGGCGTGCTGCTGGGCCTCAGCGGCTGGCTGGGCCTGTTCGTGCTGCTGACCTGGTTGGCGGTGGCCTTCACCACGCGCTACTCGTCGCTGTCGGCCCTGGTGGCGGCGGTGCTGGCGCCCGTCTACTACATCCTGCTGGGCGGCAGCCTGTGGACCTATGACAAGCCGGTGCTGCTGGCAGTGATCGCCATGTCGGCCCTGCTGCTGTGGCGCCATGCGCAGAACATCGGCCGCCTGCTCAAGGGCCAGGAAAGCAAGATCGGCAGCAAGAAGGACAAGGCCGCCACGGCGCTCGCTGCCCCGGCCTCCAAATCCAAGCGCAAGCATTGATATGCATGCAATTGGCCTTCAGCCCTTGTCCATTCAGCGCTGACAGCTATCTAATTTCAAACAAAAAGCCGCACCCCGTGCGGCTTTTTTGGTGGGCCCGGCGTGCCCTTCAGCGCATGCCCGGCATGGTCACCAGCTGCTGCAGGCCGTCGCTGAAGCGGGCGGCATACATGCCCAGGCGCACCAGGGTGCGGTGGTCGATCTGCAGCGTCACCTCGGTCGAGGGCAGGGCATGGCTGATGCGCAAGGCCTGGCCGTCCAGGGCCAGCAGCTCTGGCTGGCGCAGGGCCACCTTGCGCGCATCCAGCAGCTTGGCCACCAAGGGCTGGCCCACCTGCGGGGTGCGGCGCAGCACCACGGCGGTCTCCCCTGTGGACAGGGCCACGTAGACGCCCGGCGGGAACAGGCCCACGCTGCGGATCAGCGCCTCCCCGGCCTGCTCGTACAGCTTGGACTGCGGGCCGGTGACGGCCTGCACCGATTCGGCCACGCTGCGGCCTGCGCGGTTGCGGCGCGGACTGATCATGGCCGCATAGCGGTCGCAGGTGGCCAGGATGCGCGCCAGCCGCTCGGCCGGCGGTTGCTGCTCCAGCGGTTCGCGGGCGCTGGTGTTGATGTGGTGCAGGCCGACCACATCCAGCCACAGCGGATCGGCCACGCCCAGCTCCTCCAGCAGGCGGCGCCCCTCGCTGGGGTGCAGGCGGATGGATTCCTGCTGGGCCACGCTGGGCCGCTCGCGCTGCAGGGCCAGCTGGTCCTGCAGCGCGGTCATGCCGACGTTCATGGTGAAGGCCGCCTGGACCAGGGCGTTGCGCTCGTGCGGCGGCAGTTGGAACTCGTGGGCCAGGATGTGGCCCAGGGTGGCGCAGACCAGGGCGTGCGATGCGCTGTAGCCGACGGTGGAGCTGCCAGCCAGCTGGAACATCAGGTACAGCGCGCTGTCGCTGTCGTGGGCGATCAGCTCCTGCAGCCAGGTGTCGAGCTGGGCGATCTTGTGCGGCAACTGCTGGATCAGCGCCGGGCGCGCCAGCAGCAGGCCCAGGGCCGCTTCGAGGTCGGACCACAGGCCCAGCAGGTCCTGGTAGGGGGCTTCGTCCTCCACCCGGCTGTTCAGCGGCAGGGGGGAGGGCACAAAGGGTGGCACGGTGGGCATGGCTCAGCGTTGCTCCAGCACCATTTCATTGCCCTGGCGCGTCATGTGCAGCTGGGACAGAAAGCTGTTGCCCAGCAGCACGAACGGCATGGGCTGGGGGCTGACCACGGCATCCACGCCGTAGACGGTGATGTCGCCCACGCGCACGGTGTCCAGGCGGATGTGCCAGCCCTGGGTGTTGCCGTTGGCGGTGCGGACCATGACCGGGCGGCCTTTTTCGAAGTTCAGCCCCAGGCGCTCGGCATCGGCCTGGCCAATGCCGATGGCGGTGGCCCCGGTGTCCACCATGTACTGCATGGGCTTGTTGTTGATGAAGCCACTGTCGCGGAAGTGGCCGCGGCTGTCGGCGCGCAGCACAACCTTGCGGTTGCCGGTGGGCAGGCCCTGGCCCACGCTGACCGGCGAGGCGCCCAGGTGCAGGGTCTGGCGCTGGCCCTGCACTTCCACCACGGCGCTGTCGCTGAGCACCTGCACCACGCGCACGCCCTGCAGGCTGTCATTCGGCCCCAGGGCCTTGGGCGGGGCGCCGTTGATGATGAGCAGTGCCTTGCTGCCCATCACCCCGGTCAGGGCCACGGACTGCGCATGACCCACCAGGGTCTGGGAGGCCGCCAGCAAGGCCAGGGCCGTGGGCAGAAAGCGAAGGGTCAGCATAGTGATCGGTCAGACTGCGCAGAAGGAGCCCCAGTCTAACGGAGCACCACTCAGTCGCGGAAGTTGTTAAAAGACAGCGGGTGATCGGCCAGGTCCTTGCGGATCAGGGCCATGGCGGCTTGCAGGTCGTCGCGCTTGGCACCGGTGACGCGCACGGCATCGCCCTGGATGGCGGCCTGCACCTTCAGCTTGCTGTCCTTGATGAGCTTTTGCAGCTTCTTGGCCAGTTCGGCCTCGATGCCGTTCTTGATTTTCACGGTCTGTTTGACCTTGTCGCCGCCCATCTTCTGGCTGGGCTGGATGTCCATGAAGCGCACGTCCACGTTGCGCTTGGTCAGCTTGTTGCGCAGGATGTCCTCGACCTGCTGCAACTGGAAGTCGGCATCGCCAAACAGGGTGATTTCCTTGTCCTTGAGTTCGATGCCGGCCGAGGTGCCCTTGAAGTCGAAGCGGGTGCCAATTTCCTTGGCGGTGTTGTCGACGGCGTTCTTGACTTCGACGAAATCGGCTTCCAGCACGGTGTCAAACGATGGCATGGCGTATCTTTCTAAAACGGGGTGTTGGCAAAGCACTTGCAGTGCCCGGCAGGCAGGTGCGGGGGCACAGTGCGACAATCTTGGGGATGTTAGTCGAGAAAAATACCCCCCTGCAGGACTGCAACACCTTCGGCATCGTGGCCAGCGCGGACACCCTGGTGCGCATTCGCAGCACCGCGGATGTGCTGGAGTTCGTGCGCAGCGACCTCTACCGTGGCCGCAAGGTCTTCGTCCTGGGTGGGGGCAGCAATATTGTCCTGACCGGGGATGTGGTGGACGCCGTGGTGCTGAAGATGGAGGTGCCCGGCATCGCCCTGGCCGCGGAGACCGACAGCCACTGGATCATCGAGGCCGGCGCCGGCGTGCGCTGGCACGACCTGGTGGCGTGGACCATTGCCCACGGCTACCCCGGGCTGGAAAACCTGGCCCTGGTGCCCGGCACGGTGGGCGCTGCACCGGTGCAGAACATCGGCGCCTACGGGGTGGAGCTGCAGGATCGCTTTCACGAGCTGGACGCCGTGGACCTGGTGCAGGCCCAGACCTTCACCTTGAATGCAGCGCAGTGCGCCTTTGGCTACCGCGATTCCATCTTCAAGCACCCGCCGGCCGCCCCGGCGGGCACACCGGTGGCCAAGGCCCAGGGGCTGGGGCTGGCCGGGCGCGCCGTGATCACGGCGGTGCGCTTTGCCCTGTCCAAGCACTGGAAGCCCGAGCTGGGCTATCTGGACCTGCAGCGCAAGCAGGCCGAAGAAGGGGTGGAGCACCCCAGTGCCCAGCAGATCTTCGACTGGGTGTGTGCCATCCGCCGCGCCAAGCTGCCGGACCCGGCCGTGGTCGGCAATGCGGGCAGCTTCTTCAAGAACCCCACGGTCACGGAAGACCAGTGCCGCGACATCATTGCGCGCGAACCCAAGATCGTGCATTACCCCATGCCCGACGGCAGCATCAAGCTGGCCGCCGGCTGGATGATCGATGCCTGTGGCTGGAAGGGCAAGGCCGTGGGCAACGCCGGGGTGTACGACAAGCAGGCGCTGGTGCTGGTGAACCGCGGCACCGGGGCCACCAGCGTCACCGGCGGTGAGGTCATGACCCTGGCACGCGCCATCCAGACCAGCGTCTATGAGCGCTTCGGCATCCGCCTGGAGGCCGAGCCCGTGGTGGTGTGAGGGCGGCTGTCTGCGCCCACAAAAAAAGCGCTGCATCTGCAGCGCTTTTTTGCGGGTGCCACTGAGCAGGCACAGGGCCTGTGCTCAGGCCAGCGATTTTTGCTTCATCCACTCGCAGGCCTGTTGCGCGGCATAGGCGATGGCCCGGTCTGCCGACTGGAACAGGGGGGTGAAGGTGAAAAAACGCTGGGTGCGGCTGGTGCCCTCCCCGCTGTCCACCGTCAATTGGGCGTGAAAGCGACCGTCGGCTTCCGGCAGGGCCTTGGGCTCGAAGGTGAAGCGGTCAATCGTGATGGTGTGCGAGGGGTGTGTTGGAATGTTCGACATTTTGTCTCTCCCTTCTTGGTGTCATATCCATACGCAGGTGCGTCTGTACATGATAGGGATAGAGCGTGACAAGCAAAAAATGTTCCCCGTTTTTTGTGTGGTACATCAAGAACCAGGGTGAGCCTGCATGCCATCGCGTCGCACAGGCGACGCCTGCCGGCTACTTCAAGCTGCCGGAGAGGAACTTCGCCAGGCGCTCGCTCTGCGGGTTGCTGAGCACGCTGCGCGGGTCACCCTGTTCTTCGATCAGTCCCTGGTGCAGGAAGACCACGTGGTTGGAGACCTCGCGGGCAAAACCGATTTCGTGGGTCACCACCACCATGGTGCGGCCTTCCTGGGCCAGCACTTGCATCACCCGCAGCACCTCGCCCACCAGTTCGGGGTCGAGCGCGCTGGTGGGTTCGTCGAACAGCATCACCTCGGGCTCGACCGCCAGGGCGCGGGCGATCGCCACGCGCTGCTGCTGGCCGCCGCTCATGTGGTTGGGCCAGGTGTCCTCGCGGTTTTCCAGGCCCACCAGCTTCAGGTACTTGCGGGCGCGTTCCACGGCTTCGTCCTTGGAAATGCCGAGCACGTGCACCGGGGCCTCGATGATGTTCTGCAGCACGGTCTTGTGCGCCCACAGGTTGAAGTGCTGGAACACCATGGCCAGTTTGGTGCGCATCATCTGCAGCTGCTTGGGGTTGACGGGCTCCAGCTCGCCATTGCGGCCAGGCTTGAGCTGCAGCTCCTCGCCGGCGACCACGATCCGGCCCTGCTGGGGCTTTTCCAGCAGGTTGATGCAGCGCAGCAGCGTGGATTTGCCTGAGCCGGAGCTGCCGATCAGGCTGATGACGTCACCGGCCTTGGCCGTCAGCGTCACGCCCTTGAGCACATGGTTGCTGCCATAGCTCTTGTGGATACCTTCGGCTTGAAGTTTGTATGCAGTGGATGTCATGGGTGCAAAGCGTGTGCGTTGTCAGTGCGTGCGGGGCGCGAGGTAGGCCAGAAAGCGCTTTTCCAGCAGGCGGAAGAAGCCGATCAGCGCAAAGGTCACGCACAGGTAGATGGCGGCGGCGGCCAGGTAGGCCTCGAACGGCAGGTAGTAGTCGGAGTAGATGCGGCTGGCCACGGCGGTCACATCGGTCAGCGCCGGCACTACGCTGGCCAGGCTGGTGGAGTGCAGCATCATCACGGCCTCGTTGCAGTACGGCGGCAGCGTGCGGCGCAGAGCGCTGGGCAGCACGATGCGGTGCATGATCTGCCAGCGGCTCATGCCCATGGCGCGCGCGGCCTCGACCTCGCCGGGATTGGTTTCGCGGATGGCGCCGGCCAGCATTTCGGCCGTGTAGCCGGCCGTGTTCAGTGCGAACGCCAGCAGGGCGCAGAAGAACGGCTCCTTGAAGTGCGTCCAGGGCCAGACATCGTCCCAGCGTGTCTGGATCCATTCGAGCTGCGCCAGGCCGTAGTAGATCAGGTAGACCTGGATCAGCAGGGGGGTGCCGCGCACAAAGTAGGTGAAGGCGCCCACCAGCTTTTCCAGCACCAGGTTGCCGCTGGTCAGCGCCAGGGCGCCCAGCAGGGCCAGCACGCAGCCAATGCCCAGGCTGGACAGCAGCAGCCACAGCGTGGTCAGCAGGCCCTGGCCGTACATCGCCAGGTGCTCGGGTTGGAAGATGATGTCCCAGCTCATAACTGCACCTTTTCCGTGCCCAGGCTGTAGCGGGCATTCAGGCGCTTGAGCACCCACAGCGAGATGCTGGTGAAGACGAGGTACAGACCGGCCGCAAACAGCAGGAAGGCAAAGGGTTCGCGCGTGGCAGCGCTGGCTTGTTTGGCCAGGTAGGTCATGTCATGCAGTCCGATCAGACTGACCAGGGCCGTGGCCTTGATCAGGACCAGCCAGTTGTTGGTGAAGCCGGGCAGGGCGTAGCGCACCATCTGTGGCAGCGTGATGCGCACAAAGGTCTGCAGCGGCGTCATGCCAAAGGCCCAGGCGGCCTCCATCTGGCCGCGGGGAATCGACAGGATGGCGCCGCGGAAGGTTTCGGTCATGTAGGCACCGTAGATGAAGCCCAGGGTGGCCACGCCGGCGACGAAGGGGTTCAGGTCCAGGGTGAAGTCCGATCCGATGGACTCAAAGAAGCTGTTGATGCCGATCGCGGCGCCGTAAAAATCAGCAGCATCAGCACCAGTTCCGGGATGCCGCGCACCACGGTGGTGTAGACCGTCGAAATCCAGACCAGGGGCGGCTTGCCGGACAGCTTGGCCGTGGCGCCCAACAATCCCAGGATGGTGGACACGGCCAGCGAAGCCAGGGACACCGCTACGGTCAGCAGTGCCCCTTGCAGGATGGATAGGTAGTAATCGCTCATGCGTGCGGACGCTTTTCCTAAACAACACTGCCCGCCGCCGGCATGGCCGGACAGCGGGCAGTGGCAGCTTCAACGCTTAGTTGCCGTAGGGGTCGAAGTCGAAGTACTTCTTGGCAATGGTGTTGTAGGTGCCATTGCTGCGGATCGTCTTGATGGCCGCATTGATCTGCTCCTTCAGCTCCTTCTGGCCCTTGCGCATGCCAATGCCGATGCCGTCGCCATAGTACTTGGTTTCGTACTGGTCATGGCCGACATAGCCGTAGTCCTTGCCCTCGGGCTTGCGCAGGAAGCCACCATGCACTTCCACCTTGTCGGCCACGGTGCCATCGAGGCGGCCGGCGTTGATGTCCAGGTAGACCTGGTCCTGGGCTTCGTAAGGCACCACGGTCACGCCGGCGGGCTTGAGTTCACCCATGGCCCATTTTTCCTGGGTGCTGCCCTTGAGCACGCCGATGCGCTTGCCCTTGAGGGAGGCGGGGCCGGTGTAGGGCGTGCCCTTCTTCACCACGATGGCGCTGGGGGTCTTGTAGTAACGGTCGGAAAAGTCGATCACGCGCTTGCGCTCTTCCGTGATGGACAGCGAGCTGACGATCACGTCGTACTTGCGGGCCTGCAGGCCGGGGATCATGCTGTCCCAGACTTGCTCGACGAACACGCAGTTGCGCTTGAGTTCGGCGCAGATGGCGTTGGCCACGTCCACGTCAAAGCCCGTGGGCTTGCCGTCGGGGGTCTTGTAGGTGAACGGTTCGTAGGTCGGGTCGATGGCGACCTTCAGGTCGGCGGCCTGTGCCACCGTCGCACATGCGGCCAGCAAGGCCAAGCCCAGAAACTTCTTTGCCATACCAGTCTTCCTTGTCTGTGAGGGATGAGTGCTTGGTCATTGCACGATGCATGCCAAGGTGCAGAGCATTTTAGGAGGCGCGATTGCCCGCAATCCGGAGTTTCTTTGCGAATGTTGCGGGTTTGCGGCAGATATGTGACGCCGCGCCAGGCATTCAGGCACAAAAAAGCCGCTGGTAACAGCGGCTTGGCGGGGACTTGGCGCGAACGCCAAGCCGATGCTAGGGCAATTACTGCTTGTCGTTGCCCAGTTGTGGCAGGGCGTTGGCGCTGCTCACGCTCAGCAGGCCGGCCTTGGAGTAGATGGCCAGCTTCTCGCGGGTGTCGATCAGGTCCAGGTTGCGCATGGTCAGCTGGCCGATGCGGTCTGTGGGGCTGAACGGTGCGTCCTCGACCTTTTCCATGGACAGGCGCTCGGGCGCGTAGGTCAGGTTGGGCGACTCGGTGTTCAGGATGGAGTAGTCGTTGCCGCGGCGCAGCTCCAGCGTCACGGTGCCGGTCACGGCGCGGGCCACCCAGCGCTGCGAGGCTTCGCGCAGCATGATGGCCTGGGGGTCGAACCAGCGGCCCTGGTACAGCAGACGGCCCAGCTTCAGGCCGTTGATGCGGTACTGCTCGATGGTGTCTTCGTTGTGAATGCCGGTCACCAGGCGTTCGTAGGCGATGTGCAGCAGGGCCATGCCGGGGGCTTCGTAGATGCCGCGGCTCTTGGCTTCGATGATGCGGTTTTCGATCTGGTCGCTCATGCCCAGGCCGTGGCGGCCGCCGATGCGGTTCAGTTCCAGGAACATGGCCACGGGGTCGGCGATTGCCTGGCCGTTGACGGCCACGGGGCGGCCTTCGTCGAAGGTGATCGAGACTTCCTCGGCCTTGACTTCCACCTCAGGCTTCCAGAAGGCCACGCCCATGATGGGGTTGACGATGCGGATGCCGCTGTTCAGGTGCTCCAGGTCCTTGGCCTCGTGGGTGGCGCCCAGCATGTTGGAGTCGGTGGAGTAGGCCTTCTCGGCCGACATCTTGTAGCCGAAACCTTCCTTGGTCATGAAGGCCGACATTTCGGCGCGGCCGCCCAGTTCGTCGATGAAGGTGTTGTCCAGCCAGGGCTTGTAGATCTTCAGCGCGGGGTTGGTCAGCAGGCCGTAGCGGTAGAAGCGCTCGATGTCGTTGCCCTTGAAGGTCGAGCCGTCGCCCCAGATGTGGACGTCGTCTTCCTTCATGGCCGCCACCAGCATGGTGCCTGTCACGGCGCGGCCCAGGGGGGTGGTGTTGAAGTAGGTGATGCCGCCGGTGGAGATGTGGAAGGCGCCGGCCTGGATGGCGGCAATGCCTTCGTTGGCCAGCTGGGGGCGGCAGTCGATCAGGCGGGCCTTTTCGGCGCCGTATTCCATCGCCTTGCGCGGGATTTCGTCGTAGTCGGCTTCGTCGGGCTGGCCCAGGTTGGCCGTGTAGGCGTAGGGCAGGGCACCCTTGTTCTTCATCCAGCGCAGGGCGGCGGAGGTGTCCAGACCGCCGGAGAAGGCGATGCCGACCTTTTGGCCGACGGGTACGGATTGCAGAATGGTTTCCATGAGATTCTCTCTAAATGAATAGCTGCCAGCGCTTGATGAATAAGGGCCAGGGGCTAAAAAGGCTTGAAATTCAGATCGGCCGGACGCCCGGGGCTCAGGCGTAGTGGCAGATGTAGTGGTAAGCCTCGGTCACGCGGATGTCGAACTTGGAGTTCGCGGGAATGTGGAAGCTCTCGCCGGCCGAGGACTTCTTCCACTCGTCGCTGCCGTCGAGCTTGTATTCGCAGGCGCCGCCCACGCATTCCATGATTTCTGCCGCGGCCGTGCCAAAGGTCAATGTGGCAGGCAGCACCACGCCCACCGACTTCTTGGTGCCATCGGCCAGGGTGAAGCTGTGGCTGACGCACTTGCCGTCAAAGTAAACATTGGCTTTGGTGGTCAGGGTGACGCCAGAAAATTGCTCGGTGGTCATGGGAAATGCGCAGTCGCGGAAGTTGGGATCGAAGCCGGGCATTTTAGGCCAGCTGTGGGGTGCTTGGGGTTTTGGCGCCCGCCTGCAAACAAGCCCCTGGATCAGGGGCTTGGTGTGTCTGCCTCAGCGCCAGTAGTAGGGCGGAGGCGGTGGTGGGCGGTGTCCGTGCGGCGGGCGCTGCGGGTAGCCGCCGATGTCCACGATGACCGGGATCGCTGGTTGCGGCGAGCTGTAGGTGATGCTTTCCGTCACCACGCCGCCCGCCGGTGCGGACTGGTAGGTCCCGCTGGGCCCCACGAACTGGGCGGCGCCGGCCGGGTTGCTGCTGTAGCGGCCCTGGGGTTGCACGCTGATGGGCATCCAGGGGCCGGGATCGTAGTCCAGCCGCGTGGTGTAGCGGCGCCCCGCATATTCATAGGTGACGTCGTAGCCCACGGTGCGGTTTTGATACACCGTCTCGTTGGTGCAGCGGCGCACGGTTTGGTAGTCGGGCGGGCTGTTGGCGCTTTCCACCTGGTGGCCGATCAGGCCGCCGGCAATCGCGCCCACGGCCGTGGTGGCGCCACGGTTGGAGCCCTGATAGTGGCCGCGCGGGCCGTAGCGATCCCCGTGGCCCAGGGCATTGCCTGCCACGCCGCCGACGATGGCGCCGACCACGGCACCCATGCCGGTGGTGCGGGCGCCGCTGTAGACCTGGGCATCTTCGCAAAACTGCTGGGGAATGCCGACCTGCTGGACGACGGGCACGGCAGACAGCACGCGGGCGCGCTCTTGGGCCATGGCGCCGCCGCAGGCCAGGCCGGCCGCCGCTGTGCAGATGAACCAATGTGTGAGTGCCATAACTTGCTCCTTGCGATACCTGTCACCGGTGGTGGTGCGCTGCCTGCAGTGTAGGCCTGGCGGGTGAATGCCTGCTCACGGGCCGGTCAATGCCGCCTCAGGCGCTGGGCTGCTTACAGGCCCAGTGCGGTGGCCCAGGCGTCAGCCTGGAAACCGACGGTGATGCGCCCATCTGCCCATTCAACGACCGGGCGCTTGATCACGCTGACATGGGCCTGCAGCACTGCGGCGGCAGAGGCCTCGTCGATCACGCTGGCCTGGACGGCCGGATCCAGCTTGCGCCAGGTGGTGCCTTGACGGTTGGTCAGCTTCTCCCAGCCGACGGCCTGCATCCACGGCAGCAGCCGGTCGGCCGGTACGCCCTGTTTCTTGAAGTCGTGGAAGACATGCTCCAGGCCGTGTGCGTTCAGCCAGGCGCGCGCTTTTTTCACAGTGTCACAGTTCGGGATGCCGTAAACACGAATAATCTTGGTGGTACTCATGGTGTAGATGATGCTGCAAGCCTGGGTGCGCGACAATCATGCCCCGTATGCACAGCACTTTCTCCACCCTTCCCGAATGGCTTGCGCACTGCGAGCACATCCATCCGCAAACCATCTCCATGGGCCTTGAGCGTGTGCGCGAAGTGGCCCAGCGCATGCAGCTGAAGTTTGACTGCCCCGTCATCACCGTGGCGGGCACCAATGGCAAGGGTTCGACCTGCGCCATGCTGGAGGCCGTGGCCTTGCAATCGGGCTACAAGCCCGGGGTCTACACCTCGCCGCACCTGGTGCATTTTGAGGAGCGCTGCCGGATTCACGGAGAGATCGCCAAGGCGCAGGATTTTCTGCCGCACTTCGAGGCGGTCGAGGCTGCCCGCCTGCAAGGCGAAGCAGTGCTGCTGACGTATTTCGAGTTCACCACCTTGGCCATCCTGCGCATGCTGAGCACGGCCAAGCTGGACGTGGCGATCCTGGAGGTGGGCCTGGGCGGCCGCCTGGATGCCACCAACATCATCGATACCGATTGCGCCATCATCACCAGCGTGGACATCGACCACACGGCCTTGCTGGGCAATGACCGCGAGACCATCGGCCGCGAGAAGGCGGGCATCATGCGCGCGGGCCGCCCGGTGATCGTCAGCGACCCGGTGCCTCCGCAAAGCGTGATCGACTACGCCGCCGAAATCGGCGCCGACCTGTGGCGCTTTGGCAAGGACTTCAACTACGAGGGCGACAAGCAGCAGTGGGGCTGGGCCGGTCGTGGCCGGCGCTATGCCGGCCTGTCCTATCCCGCACTGCGCGGTGCCAACCAGCTGATGAATGCCTCGGGTGTGCTGGCCGCCTACGAGGCCTTGCGCGACCGCGTGCCCGTGACGGCGCAGGCCGTGCGCACGGGGCTGGCCATGGTGGAGCTGCCCGGGCGCTTCCAGATCATCCCGGGCCAGCCCACGCTGGTGCTGGATGTGGCGCACAACCCCCACTCGGTGGCGGCCCTGACCGCCAACCTGGATGCCATGGGCTATTACCCGACGACGCATGCCGTGTTTGGCGCCATGGCCGACAAGGATCTGGCGCCCATGCTTCTGAAGGTGGGGCCGTTGATCGACCGCTGGTATTTCACCGACCTGCCGACGGAGCGCGCCGAAAGCGCTGTGCACCTGCAGCAGAAGTGGAACGCCCTGCAGATGGTGGCGGGCGGCACACGCCGCGAGGTGCCGACCAGCTTGTATACCAGCCCGCAGGCGGCATTGACCGCCGCCGTACAGGCCGCGGACCCGGCTGATAGAATTGTGGTCTTTGGCTCGTTCTACACGGTCGGTGAGGTTTTGAAAGATGGGCCACCTCGCCTGCATGCCAAACATTTGGGCGAATAAGGTCCGCTACGCGACGCATCTTCATGGCACTTTTCAAATTCCGTTGGCCTGGTCAGAAAGACGAACGCGAGCAGGCGCCCATGCGGCGGTCCCGCGCAGCGCAGGCTGAAAGTGTGGACGACATGCGCCGCCGTGCGCGCCACCGCCTGATTGGTGCGGCGGTGCTGGTGGTGCTGGGGGTCATCGGATTTCCCCTGCTGTTCGACACCCAGCCGCGCCCGATTCCCGTGGACGTGCCGATCGAGATTCCCGACCGCAACCAGGTGGCGCCGCTGATGGTGCCTGGCAGCCAGGCGCAAACGGATGCCAAGACGCCCGTGGCCCAGGCACCCGTGCAAGGCAATGCGCTGAGCGAGGGCGAGGAACTGGTGGTCAACGAACCCGCACCGCTGGCCATGCCCAAGCCGCCCGAGCCACCACGTCTGGCCCCTGTGCCTGAACCAGTGGCCAAGCCCAAACCTGAACACAAGCCCGAGCCCAAGCCAGAACCGAAACCTGAGCCCAAGCCCGAGCCTAAGCCCACCCCCAAACCTGAGCCGGAGCCCAAGCCCGCGCCCAAACCGGCGACGAGCGATGCCGAGCGTGCCCGTGCGCTGCTAGAAGGCCGCAGCCCTGTGGCCGAGGCGCCCAAGGCTGATGCGGCCAAGCAGGGGCGCTTCATCGTCCAGGTCGGGGCCTTTGCCGATGCGGCCAAGGCCAACGAGGTGCGCAGCAAGCTGGAGCGCTCGGGGCTGAAGACCTACACCCAGACGGTGGACACCAAGGATGGCAAGCGCACCCGCGTGCGGGTGGGGCCTTACGAGCAGCGTGGAGACGCCGACAAGGCCGCCGCGCGCATCAAGGGCCTGGGCCTGGCGGCTTCGGTGCTGACCTTGTGATGCCGGCCATCACGCACACGCGGAGCTGATCAGGCGGATGGCTTTTCTGGACGGAGTGTTGCTGGGCATCCTGCTGGTGTCCATGCTGCTGGGCGCCTGGCGGGGCCTGGTGTTTGAGCTGTTTTCCCTGGTCGGCTGGGTGGCGGGCTTTTTTATCGCCCGGCTGTTTGCCCCCGATGTGGCGGCCTGGCTGCCACTCGAGAGCTGGGACGGCACGGTGCGCTACGGCGTGGGCTTTGTGCTGACGTTCGTGGTGGCGGTGTTTGCCTGGGGCCTGCTGAGTGCGTTGGCCAAGAAGTTGATTGAGGTGGCTGGCCTGCGTCCGGTGGACCGCACCCTGGGGGCCGTTTTCGGGCTGCTGCGTGCGGTGGTGCTGATCCTGGTGCTGGCGGTGGTGGTGGTGTCCACCTCGCTGCGCACCCAGGACTGGTGGACGCAGTCGGTGGCCGCGCCCTGGTTGGGCGATGCGGTTGCCAGCATCCTGCCGGCGCTCGATCTGCAGTGGGACCACCTGCTGCCGGGAACGTGAATGAGTGAGGGTGGCGCCGATGGCGGCGTCCACCTGCAAGCAAAGACCGCGGGAGCAATCCCGCAGATAGATGGAACGCGACTATGTGTGGAATCGTTGGTGTAGTCAGCACCGCGCCTGTGAATCAACTGATCTATGACGCCTTGCTGCTGTTGCAGCACCGCGGCCAGGATGCTGCCGGTATCGTCACCCAGCAAGAACGCAAGTTCTTCATGCACAAGGCCAAGGGCATGGTGCGCGACGTGTTTCGCACGCGCAATATGCGGGCGCTGCCCGGCAATGTGGGTCTGGGCCAGGTGCGTTACCCCACCGCGGGCAATGCGGCCAGCGAGGAAGAGGCCCAGCCGTTTTACGTGAATGCGCCGTTTGGCATCGTGATGGTGCACAACGGCAACCTGACGAATGCCAAGCAGCTGCGCCAGGAACTGGCCGAGACCGACCACCGCCACACCAACACCGAGAGCGACTCCGAAGTGCTGCTCAACGTGCTGGCGCACGAAATCGGCCGTGCCACCAGCGGTGCGCCGCTGACGCCCGACGAGGTGTTCAAGGCCGTGCGTGCCGTGCACCAGCGCATTAAGGGCTCGTACGCCGTGATCGCGCTGATTGCTGGCTACGGCCTGCTGGCCTTCCGCGACCCCTTTGGTATCCGCCCGCTGTGCCTGGGTAAGTCGGCGGATGGCACCTACCTGCTGGCCAGCGAATCGGTGGCGCTGGAAGGCACGCTGCACCAGTTCGAGCGCGACATTGCGCCCGGCGAGGCAGTGTTCATCACCAACGACGGCCAACTGCACACCGAGCAGTGCGCCGCCAAGAGCGAGCTGCACCCCTGCGTGTTCGAGTACGTTTACCTGGCGCGCCCGGACTCGACCATGGACGGCATCTCGGTCTACCAGGCCCGCCTGAACATGGGTGAGACCCTGGCCAAGCGCGTGATTTCCACCGTGCCGCCCAGCGAGATCGACGCGATCATCCCGATCCCCGAATCCAGCCGCCCCAGCGCCATGCAGCTGGCGCAGCTGCTGGGCATTCCCTACCGCGAAGGCTTCGTCAAGAACCGCTACGTGGGCCGCACCTTCATCATGCCGGGCCAGGGCGCACGCAAGAAGTCGGTGCGCCAGAAGCTCAATGCCATCGGCAGCGAGTTCAAGGGCCGCAACGTGCTGCTGGTGGACGATTCCATCGTGCGCGGCACGACCTCCAAGGAAATCGTGCAGATGGCACGCGACGCCGGCGCCAACAAGGTCTACCTGGCATCGGCCGCGCCACCCGTGCGCTACCCCAACGTCTACGGCATCGACATGCCCACCAAGTCCGAACTGGTGGCCCATGGCCGTACGGTGGAAGAGATCCGCCAGGTCATTGGTTGCGACGCGCTGATCTACCAGGACGTGGAAGCGATGAAGCAGGCCGTGGGCAAGATCAACCCGGCGGTCAAGGGCTTTGAGGCGTCGTGCTTTGACGGCGTGTATGTGACCGGCGATATCTCGGAAGCCGAGGTGACCGCGCTGAACGAAGGCCGCAACGCCGGTGCCCAGGAAGAATCCGAAGACACCTCGCGCCTGTCGCTGCCTAACGCCCAGGAGCAGTAAGCAAATGCCCGGGCGTGATAAGTCCGGGTGCACAATAAAAAGAGGAGCTGCTGGCGCAGGTTCTACAAGCATTTCAAATGATTTCATATTTGAAGTGCTTGTTTGATCAGCGCAAGCTGCTCCTTTTTTCGAATGATGCGCAGCATGCGGCATGGATCTGCCGCCACGACAAGAACAAGGAATCGTCACCGTGAACCATCGAACACTTCCCGAAGGCTTGCATCCCGACACATTGGCGGTGCGCGAGGCGCTGCCCCGCAGCCAGTGGGGCGAGCACTGCGAGGCGCTGTACATGACCAGCAGCTTCGTGCAGCCCGACTGTGAAACCGCGGCCCGCCGCTTTGCCGCCCAGGAAGACGGCTTTACCTACAGCCGCACCAGCAACCCCACGGTGACCAGCTTTGAAAAGCGCCTGGCCGCGATGGAGGGTACGGAATGCGCCGTGGCCACCAGCACCGGCATGTCGGCCATCCTGCTGGTGGCGCTGACCACGCTGAAGGCGGGTGACCATGTGATCTGCTCGCGCTCGATGTTCGGCTCCACCATCAAGCTGCTGGGCACGGAAATGGCGCGTTTCGGCGTCGAGACCAGCTTTGTCGCGCAGACCGATGTGGCCGCGTGGCAGGCCGCCATTCGGCCCAACACCCGCTTGTTTTTCGCCGAAACCCCAACCAACCCGCTGACCGACCTGTGCGACATCGCCGCGCTGGCGCAGCTGGCGCATGCCAATGGGGCGCTGCTGGCGGTGGACAACAGCTTTGCCACGCCCATCCTGCAGCAACCCGCCAAGCTGGGTGCCGACATCGTCGTGCACGCAGGCACCAAGTTCCTGGACGGCCAAGGGCGCACCATGGTGGGGGCGGTGTGTGGTTCGGTGGCGTTGGTGGACAAGGTGATGGGCACCTTCCTGCGCAGCGGCGGGCTGAATGCCGCGCCGTACAACGCCTGGACCGTGATGAAGGGGCTGGAGACCCTGTCCCTGCGCGTCAAGGCGCAAAGCGCGGCGGCGCTGGAACTGGCCACCTGGCTGGAGGCCCACCCACAGGTGGCGCGGGTGTACTACCCCGGCCTGCAAAGCCATCCCCAGCACGCCTTGGCCATGCGCCAGCAAAACGGCCTGGGTGGCGCCGTGCTGTCGTTCGACGTGCACGGGCAGGGCGCCGAGGCCCTGCGCAAGAACGCCTTCCATGTGGTCGACCATACCCAGGTGTGTAGCATTACGGCCAACCTGGGCGACGTGAAGACCACCATCACCCATCCGGCCAGCACCTCGCACGGCCGCCTGACCGAAGAGCAGCGCCAGGCTGCCGGCATCGGCCAGGGCCTCATTCGCATTTCCGTGGGTCTGGAGCACCTGGACGACCTCAAGGCCGACCTGTCCCGCGGACTGGATACCTACCAATGACACAAAAAATACGAACCCGTTTTGCCCCTTCGCCCACCGGTTTCATCCACCTGGGCAACATCCGCTCTGCCCTGTACCCCTGGGCCTTCGCACGCGCCAACGGTGGTGACTTCATCCTGCGCATCGAGGACACCGACCTGGAGCGCTCGACCCAGGCGTCCGTGGATGTGATCCTGGAAGGCATGCAGTGGCTGGAGTTGACCCACGATGAGGGGCCGTTCTATCAAATGCAGCGCATGGACCGCTACAAGGAAGTGCTGGCACAGTTGCAGGCCGCTGGCCACGTCTATCCCTGCTACATGAGCATGGAGGAGCTGGACGCCCTGCGCGAAAAGCAGATGGCCGCCAAGGAAAAGCCCCGTTACGACGGCACCTGGCGCCCCGAGCCCGGCAAGGTGCTGCCTCCCATCCCCGATGGCGTGAAGCCCGTGCTGCGTTTCAAGACGCCGAAAGGCGGCGTTGTGGCCTGGGAGGACAAGTGCAAGGGCCGCATCGAGTTCCAAAACAGCGAGCTGGATGACCTGGTGATCGCCCGCCCCGACGGCACGCCCACGTACAACTTCTGCGTCTGCGTGGACGACATGGACATGCGCATCACCCACGTGATCCGCGGCGACGACCACGTCAACAACACCCCGCGCCAGATCCACATCTTCGAAGCCCTGGGTGCGACCGTGCCCGTGTTCGCCCACCTGCCCACCGTGCTGAACGAGCAGGGGGAGAAGATGAGCAAGCGCAACGGCGCCAAACCCGTGACGCAGTACCGCGACGAAGGCTACCTGCCCGATGCCATGGTCAACTACTTGGCCCGCCTGGGCTGGAGCCACGGCGACGACGAGATCTTCTCGCGCCAGCAGTTCCTGGAATGGTTCAACCTGGACCATCTGGGGCGCAGCGCCGGCCAGTTCGACGAAGCCAAGCTGCGCTGGGTGAATGCCCAGCACCTGAAGACCATGGACGACACGGCGCTGGCAGCCAAGGTCAAGCCTTTTGTGATTCAAGCCGGTGTGTCGGAGGCAGCGCTCGATGCCGACGATCGCTTGGTGCGCATCGCTGCCTTGTTCAAGGACCGCTGCGAGACCCTGGTGGACCTGGCCCACTGGGCCAAGGTCTTCTATGTGGACGCCGTTGACCGCAATGCCGAGGATTACGCCAAGCACGTGACCGAAGCGGCGGTGCCGGTGCTCGATGCTTTCGCAGCAGCCATGGAAACCGTGGACTGGAACAAGGACGCGATTGCGGCGGCGATCAAGGACGTGCTCAAGGCCCAGGGGGTGAAAATGCCCGTATTGGCCATGCCGGTGCGCGTGTTGACCGTGGGTACGGCCCACACACCCTCGGTGGATGCGGTGCTGGAATTGCTGGGTCGCGAAAAAATTCTTTCGCGTTTGAAAAACCGCTAAAAACCTGTCTATAATTCGAGGCTCTGCACAACGCGACATATTAATGTTGTGTTGTCAAGAGGGGGTATAGCTCAGCTGGGAGAGCGCTTGCATGGCATGCAAGAGGTCATCGGTTCGATCCCGTTTACCTCCACCAAATTTTGACGGCTGGCTGCAAGGCCAGAAGTTCTAGGAATTGACCCTATCGTCTAGAGGCCTAGGACATCACCCTTTCACGGTGAGTACCGGGGTTCGAATCCCCGTAGGGTCGCCAAGTTTGAAGCGCTGGTAGCTATCTAAAAAATAGCAAAGCTTCC